>CAJWQR010000001.1 GCA_913045195.1 uncultured Legionellales bacterium
AGCATAGAATGGCAACAACGTTTAACTTTACTTTTTAACGAAATACGAGATAACCACAATTCAATAATAATAAGTTCTGCTGTTTCTCCAAAAAATATAAATATCGAACTGAATGATCTCAAATCTAGATTGGTTTGGGGGCAGGCATATAAAATTAAATCACCAAATGATGAGTTAAAAATAGAAATACTAAGAAAAAAAGCAGCGGAGCGTTCATTTCAATTAGGTAATGATGTAGCCGAATTTCTAATACGTCGTTCTAATAGAGATTTAAATTCATTAATAGAAATTCTTGCTGAAATCGATCGTTCATCACTGGCCGAAAAACGAAAAGTAACAATACCTTTTATTAAAAAATTAATTAGTTGATTTTTAGTTTTTTTGCGATTTTAGCTAATCGTTTTCCAGTAGCGAAACACAATTCTTTTTCGTTTTTACTAACAGGGAATTCATTTTTATCTCCAGCTACATGAGTTGCTCCATATGGAGTACCACCACCTTCTTTTGCAAATAAGCCAGGTTCGGTATAAGGAATACCAACTAACAGCATTCCATGATGAATTAACGGCAACATCATCGACAGCAAAGTCGTTTCCTGGCCACCATGCAAACTTCCGGTTGAACTAAATACCGTTGCCGGTTTTCCGACAAGACCCCCCGAAATCCAAATATCAGATGTTGAATCAATAAAATATTTTATTGGGGCAGCCATATTTCCAAATCTGGTTGGGCTTCCTAATGCAAGACCGTCACATTTAATCAAATCACTATATGTTGCAAAAGGTGGACCACTATCAGGAATATCTGATTGAGTACTTTCTGGCGTCGCTGAAATTGAGGGTACTGTTCGTAAATTGGCTTCACAGTTTTCGACAGATTCGACTCCTCTGGAAATATATTGTGCCATTTCAGCAACACTGCCCCCACGGCTATAGTAAAGAATGAGAATTTTGGTCATTTTAGATTATATCTAGCACTAATTCAGGAGGTCGCCCAATCACCGCTTTATTGTTAGCTACGACAATGGGACGTTCTATCAATATAGGGTTTCTGATCATAATATTTATTAGTGTCTGTGCGTTATCGGCGCGATTATCGATATCGAGTTCCTTGTATAGTGCTTCACTCTTACGCATCAAGTCCACTGGGTCCATGCCAAGCATTTTTAGGATATTTTGTAATGTTTTATGGTTGGGAGGTGTTTTTAGATAGTTTATTACTTCAATCTCGATATTATTATCTAAAAGCAAGGCGAGAGTTTGTCTTGATTTAGAACATCGCGGGTTATGAAAAATTTTTGCTTTCATATCTACTCCATTATTCAATCACTACTTCTTAGATTATACTCTTCAATTATGATAGGTCATATTGAAAATAATGAGGACAAATTTATTAAGTTTTTTCAAATTTTTTTTATAAGAACATTTTATATACTTCATCATTTTTATCTATCAAAGGGAATGCAAGTCGCATCATCACTCGCTTTTACATCCTTACTTTCACTTGTACCTTTGTTAACTGTTATGTTTGGGATTTTTGGTAAAATTTCAGCGCTACAGGAATTTTCAACTTTAATTCAGGATTTTATTTTTACTAATTTTGTACCTGAATTTGGCCAAATTATACAGCAGTACATGCATATATTTTCCGCGAAAGCATCACAACTCACAATAAGCGGCAGTGTTATTCTCGTTTTAATTGCCCTAATGTTACTTGCAACAATTGATAATGCCTTTAATAGCATATGGCGAATCAAAAAAACGCGTAATTTAATTAAGCGTATATTTATTTATTTTTCATTACTTGTTATAGGACCATTGTTAATCGGCATAGGTCTTGCGTCAACATCATACTTAATTTCCATACCAGTCATCGCAGGCGTTGATACAGCATTTAACATTAGAACACACCTACTAAGCTGGCTTCCATTTTTAACTACATCTATTACATTTATTTTATTGTATATACTTGTTCCTAATTGTTATGTATACAAAAGACATGCGGCAATAGCGGGAATTATTTGTGCAATATTATTTGAGTTAGCAAAGTATGGTTTTGGTATTTATATTAAAGAAATGCCGAGTTATGAAAGTATTTATGGCGCATTAGCAATTATCCCGCTTTTTTTTATATGGGTTTATATTTCTTGGGTAATTATTTTGTTTGGTGCCCATATTACTTTTTGTCTATCTTCATTTCATTTAATGCATAACAATCATACTTAGAATAATAAGTTTACATATATACATAGAAATCATAGAAAATAATAATGGGAAAAAAAGCAATCCATTGTTTTATTAGCGGTAGAGTCCAAGGAGTTGGATTTCGAATGTCAACAAGCCAGCAATCTAAATTACTTGGCATTAAAGGATGGGCTAGAAATCTTGATGATGGTAGAGTTGAGGTATACGCTTGCGGCGAGCAATATTCGCTTGATCAACTACATAAGTGGCTGACACACGGCCCAAGCATAGCAAGAGTTATTAATGTTGAATGTGTCAGCGCAGAATATTTAGAGTTTTCTGATTTTTCTATACACTAGTTATAGTTTGTTTTTTCTTTTATGAATGCAACTGCTTTTTTAATTTGGATATTTTTATTTTCAGTATCTCGTCTTGCTTTATATTCAATTTCACCTGCGTCCAGACCCTTTTCACTGAAGACAAAGCGATGGGGGATGCCGATTAATTCGATATCAGAAAACATTACCCCGGGCCGTTCTTGTCGATCATCGAGCAGTACATCTATATTGTTTGCAACCAGCTCATCATAGAATGACATTACTGCTTCACGTAAACGTATTGATTTGTGCATATTAATAGGTATTAGTGCCAGCTGGAAGGGTGCTATAGAGGCTGGCCAAATAATACCTTTTTCGTCATGGTTTTGTTCAATTGCAGCGGCAACGATTCGTGAAACGCCGATGCCATAGCAACCCATTGTTAAAGTAACCGCTTTTCCTGTTTGATCAAGACACGTTGTTTTCATGCTTGAACTATACTTTGTGCCAAGCTGAAAGATGTGGCCAACTTCAATACCACGAGCAAACTCTAGTTTACCAGAACCGTCTTTTGCTAAATCACCTTCACAAACATTTCGGATGTCGACGGTTGTAGGGAGTGGTAAATCACGTTCCCAATTAACACCCGTAAAGTGCTTGCCATTAGCATTAGCACCACAAACAAAATCACTCATATTCTTTACTTCATGATCAATATAAATAGGAATAGAGATATTAATAGGCCCGATTGAACCAGCATCACAACCGATGGCAGACACAATTTCATCATTGTTTGCAAATGTAAGTGGTTTCATAACGCTACTTAGCTTTTCAGTTTTCGTGCGATTTAATTCATGATCGCCTCTTAATATCAGCGCAATTAATCCATCATCTTTAGATTTAATAATTAATGTTTTTAAACATTGGTTAGTATTGATGTTTAAAAATTTACTGATTTCTTCAATGGTTTTTTGGTTCGGAGTATTAACAGTTTTAATTTTTTTAGATGGTTTTGGTCTTGATTCTCGCGAGACTAATGCTTCAGCCTGCTCTAAATTAGCTGCATATTCACCATTTTCAGAAAATACAATTTGGTCTTCTCCTGATTCTGCCAGTACATGAAATTCATGAGATTTATTACCACCAATATTCCCAGAGTCAGCAATTACAGCACGAAATTGAAGACCGAGACGAGTAAAAATTTTTGAATATGTTCTATGCATTTGCTCATAAGTTTCTTGTAATGATTCGTCGCTTAAATGAAAGGAATAGGCATCTTTCATCAAGAATTCGCGGGAACGCATAATCCCAAAGCGTGGGCGTATTTCATCTCTAAATTTTGTTTGAATTTGGTAGAAATTGACGGGTAGCTGTTTGTAACTTCGAATTTCACGCCTTACTAAATCTGTAATGACCTCTTCGTGAGTTGGCCCAAAACAGAACTCACGTTCATGACGATCATTAATTCGGAGTAATTCTGGACCATAATGTTCCCATCGTTTGGATTCATGCCAAAGTTCGGCTGGTTGAACTGCCGGCATTAATATTTCTTGAGCTCCAACAGAATCCATTTCCTCACGGATAATAGTTTCAATTTTCTTTAATGTACGAAATCCAAGCGGCAACCACGTGTATATACCAGCTGCTAACTGCCGAATCATTCCTGCTCGCAACATGAGCTTATGACTAACTATCTCAGCATCAGCTGGCGCCTCTCTTAATGTAGATGTTAGTAATTGTGATAGCTTCATGTGTAGAATTATTTATATTGATAGTAAGAAATAAAATTCCCAAATTGTAGTGATATAATGAATTTTATCAGACACGGGGCTATAAGCGGTATAGGTCTGTCGGGTTACTTTGGTTAGGTAGGCTCAATATTTTAAGAAGATTGTGATTATTTTGTCATTCGATTCTAAGGGATAACCTGATATATATCATAACATAACTTGACCTGACCTCAGAATCTCAGTAACTTCCCGCGTTTTCGTCATAATTAATGTATATTTATAATTTTTAATATAACAATTGGTTGGATATTAGTGCCAGAAAAGAAAGAAATTTTACGAGGAGCAGAAATTTTCTGCCGCGCATTGAAAGATGAGGGAGTCAAACATTTGTTTGGTTATCCTGGCGGTGCTGTACTTCATATATATGATGCACTCTATAAGCAGAATGATGTAGAACATATTTTGGTGCGCCATGAACAGGGGGCGACACATGCTGCAGATGGTTATGCACGAGCGACCGGGAAACCTGGTGTTGTCTTGGTTACATCAGGCCCAGGCGCTACAAACGCAATAACAGGTATTGCAACAGCTCATATGGATTCTATTCCATTGGTCGTGTTCACCGGCCAAGTTCCCCGAAAAATGATCGGAAATGATGCATTTCAGGAAGTTGATTCTATTGGCATTACTCGCCCATGTGTGAAGCATAATTTTCTAGTCAATGATGTCAAGACATTAGCCACAATCATAAAGAAAGCTTTTTATGTTGCTACTAGCGGGCGACCAGGACCAGTTGTTGTTGATATACCAAAAGATGTCACGGCCGATTCATGCGAATATGAATATCCTGAAAATATCAACATGCGTTCTTATTCTCCTGTCATTAAAGGACACTCGGGCCAGATAAAAAAGGCTTCAAAATTAATTTTGTCAGCAAAGAAACCTATGATTTATTCTGGTGGAGGCGTAATTCTTGGTGAAGCAAGTAAAGAGCTAACAGAATTTACTCGCATATTAAATTATCCAATAACAAATACTCTGATGGGCCTTGGCGCTTATCCGGCGACCGATCAACAATTCATTGGTATGCTTGGCATGCACGGCACTTATGAGGCTAATATGGCTATGCATAATTGCGATGTATTAGTTGCAATTGGCGCTCGATTTGATGACCGTGTAACTGGTGATCTTGAGAAGTTTTGTCCGTACGCAAAAATTATTCATATTGATGTTGATCCATCATCTATTGCAAAAAATGTTCCTGTTGATATCCCTATCGTTGGCGATGTAAAACACGTTTTAAAAGATCTAAATAAAATTTTAAACAGCGAAAAAAATAAACTTGATGAAAATAGAAATGAACTTGAATTATGGTGGAAACAGATTCGCGAGTGGGCATCAATTGATTGTCTCAAATATGATCGAACATCATCTATTATTAAGCCACAGTATGTTGTTGAGAAATTATGGGAATTAACAAATGGCGATGCCTATATTACTTCGGATGTTGGCCAGCACCAGATGTGGGCCGCGCAGTTTTACAAGTTTGATAAACCTAGGCGCTGGATTAATTCTGGTGGTTTAGGGACTATGGGTTTTGGGCTTCCATCTGCGATGGGTGTTAAATTGGCTTTTCCAAATGAGACGGTGGCATGCATTACTGGAGAAGCAAGTCTTGTAATGTGTATACAAGAGTTATCAACCTGTCTACAGTATGGAACACCAATAAAAATTATAAATTTAAATAATCGTTACATGGGTATGGTTCGTCAATGGCAAGAGTTTTTTTATTCTGGGCGTTATTCGCACTCGTATATGGAGGCTTTACCTGATTTTGTAAAAATGGCTGAAAGCTATGGCCATGAAGGTATTAGAATCGAAAAGAGTGACGACGTTGAAAATGCTTTGAAAGAAGCTCTATCTATGAAGGATAAAACTGTGATAATGGATTTTATTACGGATCAGACTGAAAATGTTTACCCAATGATCGCATCAGGCAAAGGACATCATGAAATGCATTTGTCATCTGAAAGAGAACTTGCTTAGCGATGAGGCATATCATCTCATTGCTTCTAGAAAATGAAGCGGGGTCTTTATCGAGGGTATCAGGTTTGTTTTCGGCTCGTGCTTTTAATATTGAATCATTGTCAGTTGCTCCGACAGAAGATCCAACAATGTCAAGATTAACTTTGGTAACTACTGGTTCAGATGCTATTGTTGAACAGATAACAAAACAATTAAATAAATTAGTTGATGTTATTAAGGTGGTTGATCTTAATGAATATGAGCATATTGAAAGAGAATTATTGTTAATTAAATTAGTTGCAGAAGTTAAAGAAGATCATGATGCTATAAAACGCATAGTTGATACCTTTTACGGTCGTATTGTTAATGTAAATGATAATTTATATACAATCGAGATTACAGATACATGCGAGAAAATAGATGCTTTTATAACCACATTAGATGATCGTCTAATACTTGAAGTTGTTCGTTCTGGCGCATTAGCAATATCACTTAGTGATAAAGCAATACAATCTTAACCTATATTTTTAATGAGAGAAGTTCTATGAATATTTATTATGATAAAGATGCCGATTTAGCAATTATAAAAGGCAAGCAAGTAGCGGTAATTGGATATGGTTCTCAGGGCCACGCACATGCAAATAATCTTAAAGATTCTGGCGTTGATGTATGCGTTGGTTTACGTGAGGGGTCATCATCTATTGAAAAAGCAAAATCTGCAGGGCTGGAAGTTAAATCAATTTCAGAAGCCGTTTCTTCTGCTGATGTAATTATGTTATTAGCACCTGACGAACACCAATCTGTTTTATATAAAAATGAGATTGAACCAAATATAAAAAATGGCGCAACACTTGCTTTTGCGCATGGTTTTAATATTCATTTTAAACAAATTATTCCTCGCAACGATCTTGATGTAATAATGGTCGCTCCAAAAGGTCCGGGACATTTAGTACGCGCTACTTATGCAAGTGGCGGCGGAGTTCCATCATTAATTGCTATATTTCAAGATGCTTCTGGCCATGCTAAAGAACTTTCTCTGTCTTATGCCTCGGCTAACGGAGGCGGACGTGCAGCAATTATAGAAACTACATTTAAAGAAGAAACGGAAACGGATTTATTTGGCGAACAAACAGTACTTTGTGGAGGAATAACGTCTCTTATACAGGCCGGTTTTGAAACTTTAGTGGAAGCAGGTTACGCACCCGAGATGGCATATTTTGAATGTTTGCACGAGACGAAGTTGATTGTTGATTTAATTTATGAAGGGGGTATAGCTAATATGCGTTACTCTATTTCAAACACCGCTGAGTATGGAGATTTTACACGTGGACCCCGAGTTATTACTGAGGATACGAAACGTATTATGAAAGAAATTTTAACTGAAATTCAAAGTGGTGAATTTGCAAGAGAATTTATTTCGGAATACAAAAATGGCGCTCCAGTGATGGAGGAAAAAAGAAGCACAAGTCGTCAGCACGGGATCGAAATTATTGGAGAAAAATTACGATCTATGATGCCATGGATTGGAGAAAATAAGTTAGTAGACGAGAAAAAGAATTAATAGAGAACTATAGATTTCTTAAGAAAATATTTTTTTGAGTTTAATATTAAATGCCAAGTAATTATTATCCTTTTATAGCAAGAGAGACTTGGTTAATATTAATTATTATTTTTGGGATTGTTCTCCTCGCAAAATTTTTTTCTACTATTTTATTATTTTCATTATTTTTAGCCATACTATTAATTGCTATTTATCTTTTTCGAGATCCTCATCGCGAAATACCTTCACAACCACTAGCTGTTGTTAGTCCGGTACATGGGGTTGTAACAAAAGTTAGCAAAGCAAAAGAAATTCGTTTGGATGTTGATGCTATACGTATTCGAATTGTAATGCGTATTACCGATATTTATTCATTGCGTAGCCCTATTGAAGGTAAGGTTATTGAACAATGGTATAATGCTCCTTCTAAAAATGAATCACATAGACATCTTGATTTTTATGTTCAATCTGATGAAGGTGACAATATTGTTACTGCAATCAGGTTCAGAAATATCATGCACAAGTCTCATATCTATTTAAATTCTGGCGAACGAATTGGGCAAGGACAACGTTGTGGCTACCTCTGTTTTGGTGGCGTGATTGATCTCTTTTTGCCAATTGAATCTAAAGTTTTTGTTGAGGTTGGGCAATTTGTGGATTCAGGTAGCACCATATTAGCCGAATTAATACATTCAGAACCACAGAGTTCTATAAAAGACCAGTTGTAATAATTAAGTTTTTTTCTTTCCCTGTTTAAGTTAATAACTATCAAGGGTAAACTTCCTTATATAATATTTTTGATAAAGTGGTGTTAAGGATAGTGACGAAACTTAGACGTGGCATTTATTTGTTACCTAATTTGCTAACAACAGGGGCATTATTTTCTGGTTTTTATTCGATTGTTGCGGCAATGAACCAACAGTTCGAGTCTGCCGCTATTGCAATTTTTGTTGCAATAGTACTGGATGGTATGGATGGCCGAATTGCTCGACTAACAAATACTCAAAGTGCATTTGGAATGCAATATGATAGTTTGTCGGATATGATTTCATTTGGCTTGGCCCCATCATTAGTAATGTACCAGTGGGCCTTATTTGGGATGGGTAAATTAGGTTGGTTAGCTGCTTTTGTATATACGGTCTGTGCATCGTTAAGATTAGCGCGTTTTAATACCCAAGCAACAAGTATCGATAGACGTTTTTTTCAAGGGTTGCCAAGTCCTGGTGCGGCAGCAGTATTAGGAGCATTAGTTTGGTTTGGAAGTAGTTACGGCTTAATTGACGGCAAAACGATTGAATTTATATGTTTCCTAGTAACAGTTATTGTGGGGTTATTAATGGTCAGTAATATTCGATATCACAGCTTTAAAGAATTTGATCTTAAGAATCGTATTCCCTTTGTAGCTTTTCTTATTATAGTTCCTATATTTGTTTTGGTTGCAATAGAGCCAGCATCAATTTTGTTCCTTTTGGCAGCAATATATGTAGTTTCTGGGCCAATTTTTACACTAATTTTATTACGCCGTCATCGGACAGCAAGAAAAGATGCAAGATAAATTAATTATCTTTGATACGACTTTGCGTGATGGAGAACAAAGTCCGGGCGCTTCAATGACTAAAGATGAAAAACTTCGTATCGCGAAGGCATTAGAAAAAATGCATGTTGATATTATCGAAGCGGGTTTTCCAATTGCAAGTCCTGGAGATTTTGAAGCTGTTAAGTCAGTATCTGAATTAATTACAGAGAGTACTGTCTGCGGTTTAGCGAGAGCGTTAAACAAAGATATAGATTGTGCTGCAGAAGCACTAAAGCCGGCGAAATCTTTTCGTATCCATACTTTTCTTGCTACGTCGCCAATACATATGCGTGAAAAATTACGTATGGATCCAGAACAAGTTATTGAAAATGCGGTTAAGGCAGTTAAAAGAGCAGGAAAATATACAGATAATATTGAATTTTCTCCTGAAGATGCGGGACGTTCAGAATTCGATTTTTTATGTCGTGTTATTGAGGCAGTAATTAACGCGGGCGCTACAACTATCAATATACCAGATACAGTCGGGTATAACTTACCGCAATATTTTGGAGAATTAGTAGGAAAGCTGATTGAGAACATACCAAATTCTGACAAAGCTGTATTTTCAGTGCATTGTCATAATGATCTTGGGCTTGCGGTAGGTAATTCTTTGGCAGCTGTTTTGAATGGCGCGAGACAAGTTGAATGCACGATAAATGGTTTAGGAGAACGCGCTGGTAATGCAGCTCTTGAAGAAGTAGTTATGACAGTAAGGACTAGGAAGGATGTATTCACTTGTGATACCAAACTAGACACAAGACAGATTGTGCATTGCTCTCGTCTCGTCTCGACCATTACAGGTTTTCCTGTGCAACCAAACAAAGCTATTGTTGGGGCAAACGCATTTGCACATGAATCTGGCATTCATCAAGACGGTGTTTTGAAAAGTCGCGAAACTTACGAGATTATGCGCGCTGAAGATGTTGGATGGAATGCGAACAGAATGGTTTTGGGTAAGCATTCTGGACGTAATGCTTTTCGCACAAGACTGGAGGAATTGGGTATTAGTTTTGAAAAAGAAGAAGAATTGAATGCAGTCTTTTCTCAATTTAAAGAGTTGGCCGATAAAAAACATGAAGTTTATGATGATGATTTACAAGCTTTAGTTAGCGACTCCATTCAAGGAAATGCTGACGAACGAATAAAGCTTATTTCGCTTAAGGTGGGAACAGAAACAGGCATAAAACCTAAAGCACGAGTTACATTATCAATTGATGGAGAACAGAAGCACGCTGATGCCGAAGGAGGAGGTCCTGTAGATGCAACATACAAAGCTATCGAAAGCATGGTTCGGAGCGGTTGTAACTTACAATTATATTCTGTTAATAACATAACTGACGGAACAGATTCACAAGGTGAAGTGACAGTACGTATCGATAAGGGTGGTCGTATAGTCAATGGTCTTGGTTCTGATACCGATATTGTTATAGCTTCTGCTAAAGCATATATCAACGCACTTAATAAAGTTTTGGGACATAACGAGCGAGCACATCCGCAACAAGTATAAAATTACATATGAACGGAACATATCAACAACAATATTTAGAAGAGATTGGTATTACAGTTTGGTCTGAACGTGAATTGGTTAGCATAGAAGCTACCCCCACCGATATTAAACATGTTTCTGAAGAAAATAAGTCATCATATAAGGAGCTTGGGCAGGAACTGAGTCATCTTGCAAATCAGGTTGAAGCATGCGATCAATGTGAATTACATAAATCGAGGACACAAACCGTTTTTGGTGTTGGTAATAGAAATTCAGATTGGTTAATTGTGGGTGAGGCTCCAGGTGCCGATGAGGATTTTAAGGGCGAACCATTTGTTGGTCGAGCAGGTAAATTATTAAATGCAATGTTATTTTCAATGGGGTTGCAAAGACAGGAGGTATTCATCGCTAATATATTAAAATGTAGACCCCCAAAAAATCGTGATCCCAAAATAAATGAAGTTGAAGCTTGCGAGAAATATTTAAGACAACAGATTGCATTAATTAAACCAAAGATTATTTTGGCGCTTGGACGTATAGCCGCACAGAACCTATTAAAATTAGATACCCCAATTGGGAAAATGCGTGGTAACTCTTATTTATATCCAGATACTAATTTGCCTGTAGTAGTTACTTATCATCCTGCATATTTACTTCGTTCTCCTCGTGAGAAACGTAAAGTGTGGCAGGATATTAAATTTGCTCGGGATGCATACAGAGAGCTTGTATGAGCGCTGTTATTAAGGAATCTGATATATATATCAGGCCAATGTCAGAGCAGGACGTTAACTCTATTATTAACATTGAAAAGGATGTCTACGATTTTCCGTGGAGCAAAAAAATTTTTGAAGATTGCTTGCATGCTGGTTATAGTTCTTGGGTACTTGAAAGCGATAAAATTTTGATTGGTTATGGGGTGATGTTGATTGTGTCTAACGAATCACATATCTTAAATTTATGCATACACCCCAATTATCGATCTATAGGAATAGGAAAAAAATTATTAGGACATTTTTTAGCTTTATCAAAAGAGTACAATATACATAGAACATTTTTAGAAGTTCGGCCAACCAATTTCAAGGCTATCAGGCTTTACCTCAATATGGGATTTAATGAAATAGGCAGACGCAGAAATTATTATCCTACAAAGACAGGACGAGAAGATGCATTAGTCCTAGCAAAAACATTTCTAGCAGAAAAACTATAAATGACAAAAAAACAAAAGAATGAGGTTATCAAAGGATTGCCGGATTTTTTAACATTGGAATCCTTTATTGGCAATACCCCGCTTGTTAAATTACAACGTTTGACGGGGAATCCCAGCAATACTATTTTGGGCAAACTCGAAGGTAATAATCCCGCGGGCTCAGTTAAGGATCGACCTGCACTGAGTATGATAAAGCATGCGGAAATACGTGGTGAAATTAAGTCTGGCGATACATTAATCGAGGCAACCAGCGGAAATACTGGTATTGCACTCGCTATGGTCGCAGCAACTCGTGGGTATCGTATGATTTTAGTTATGCCCGAAAATATGAGCGTTGAGCGTCGTGCTGTTATGAAGGCTTTTGGTGCAAAAATTGTATTAACTTCTGACGCCGGTAGCATGGAAGAGGCGATAGATGTTTCTCGTGAATTGGAGGCCAAAGGAAAAGGAAAAATATTAGACCAATTTGCGAATAAAGATAATCCTCGTTCTCATTACGAGGGGACAGGGCCTGAATTATGGGGAGATACTAATGGCAAAATTACGCATTTTGTCAGTGCAATGGGAACAACAGGAACGATAATGGGCACATCACGTTTTTTGAAAGAAAAAAATCCAAATATACAAATTATTGGTGTTCAGCCTGAGGATGGTGCGCGTATTCCAGGTATTCGACGTTGGCCTAAAGAATATTTACCAAAAATCTTCGAGCCCATAAGGGTCGATAGAATTATTGATGTTTCACAAGAACTAGCAGAAAAAACTACTATTGAACTCGGAGTAAAGGAAGGAATATTTGCTGGCATTTCTTCCGGAGGTTCTGTGGCAGCGGCACTTCAAATATCAAACGAAGTTGAGAATGCTGTTATAGTCTCAATTATTTGTGATCGTGGTGATCGTTATCTTTCCACAAATGTTTTTCCTGAATAATCTGAATCAGAAAATAATATTCTAGAATGAATATTCTAGTTTTTGATGTCGAAACAATTCCAGATATTGATTCAGGTAAAAAGATTTTTAATCTAGAAGGCCTTAGTGATAAAAACGCAGCTGAATTGATGTTTAGTCATCGCTACCAAAAAAGTAATGGACGAACAGAATTTCTACAGCATTATTTACATAAGATTGTAACAATATCAGTTGTTTTAAAAACAGACGATAAATTAAGCGTATGGTCATTAGGAGATAAGGATTCAACCGAAACAGAACTACTTGAACGTTTTTTTGAGGGTATAGAACGATATACACCAGTGATTGTCTCCTGGAATGGCAGTGGTTTTGATTTGCCAGTTATACACTATCGCTCACTTATTCATGGTGTTGTTGCTCAGCGTTATTGGGAAAATGGCGATGATGATCAATCTTTTCGTTGGAATAATTATTTAAGCCGTTTCCATAGTAGGCATACAGATTTGATGGATGTTCTATCTGGATATATTACAACAGCTCGAGCACCGCTGAATGAAATTGCTACCATTTTAGGCTTTCCTGGGAAAATGGGTATGAGTGGTGAAAAAGTTTGGGATTGCTATTTAGACGGCGATATTGAGTCCATTCGTAATTATTGTGAAACTGACGTACTTAATACTTATTTGATCTATTTGAAGTATCAGTTAATGCGCGGACGGTTAACAAATGATTTATACATTACCGAATGCCAGAAAGTTTGCGATATGTTAGAAAATGAAAACAAAATACATTTAAAAGAGTTTCTTAAAGTTTGGCAAGCTTGCTAAAAATATTCATACTAATTACTGTTTTTTAAAATAAATGAGAACGGGAATTTTTTTTTTAAAAACAAACTATTTATTAATAGCATCTATTTTATTTTTTCAATTTTTTATAAATAGTTGTACAGAGTTAGATAGAGATACCATTGCTATTGGCTTAAATACAGCTCCTATTACATTGGATCCACGTTATGCAACTGATGCAATTTCATATCGTATAACACGATTACTCTATAAAAGTCTTGTTGATTTTGACGAGCAATTTCATGCTATACCAGAACTAGCAGTCTGGAAGAAAATTTCCCCAACCCATTATCGGTTTACATTAGTTGATGCATTAAGAGAATTTCATGATGGCTCATTATTAACTTCTGCTGATGTTAAGGCGACATATGAATCAGTATTAAATCCTGATGAGGCTTCACCACATAAAGGATCGATTGCTATGATTGAGTCTATTCATGCTGTAGACCCCAATACTATTGATTTCAAATTATCATATCCAGATTCCCTTTTCCCTGGACGTTTAGTAATCGGAATATTGCCGGAGGAATTAATATATAAAAAACATAATTTCTCTCGTGAGCCTATTGGAAGTGGCTCAATGAAAATTCTAAATTTTAAAAATGATATGCATCTGAAATTAAAGCGCCTTCATGATAACAAGGTAATAGAATTTATTACATTAAAAGATCCTATAGTAAGGGTTTTAAAATTACTGAAAGGTGAGATTGATTTAATTCAAGGTAATTTACCTCCCGAAGTTATTGCTTGGCTTGACCAAAAAGAATCAATTCATATAGAGAAAAAAAGAGGGAACACTTTTACCTACCTTGGGTTTAATATGGAGGATCCTATAACAGGCAATATCTTGATTAGGAATGCAATTGCCCATGCCATTGATCGAGAATCAATCATTAAATACGTAATGGGATCATCAGCTAGGCTAGCAGGATCATTATTGCCCCCAGAGCATTGGGCCGGCCATCCCAATTTAACAGGTTTTGATTATAATCCAGAGAAGGCGAGAATGTTGCTTAATCAGGCAGGATATCATGATTCATCTCCGCTTAGACTGATTTATAAAATTTCAAATGATCCTTTTCGGTTGCGTTTAGCGACAATTATTCAGGACCAATTGGCATCTGTTGGAATCGAGGTGGAAATACGTAGTTATGATTGGGGAACTTTTTACGGGGACATAAAAGAAGGACGCTTTCAAATGTACAGTCTGTCATGGGTTGGATTAAAGGTACCTGATATTTTTCATTACATATTCCATAGTAAAGCAATTCCTCCGCATGGCGCTAATCGAGGTAGATTTGTAGATTCTAATGTTGATTTAATTCTCGAATTAGCTGAATCAGAAGTATCATTGGATAAACAGGCTGTTTATTATAAAGAACTTCAAGAATATCTATTAAAAGCGTTACCTTATATTCCTTTGTGGTATGAAGATAACATATTAATATCAAAATTTAATGTAAAGAACTATACACTAAGCGCAGATGGTAATTTTGATTCACTTGAATACGTAATAAAAAATTAATTATCTTAAATGCATATTAAAATATCTATTTCTAAACAACAGTTAATTCTTTTTGACGAAGAAGATTCGATCAAACAGTATTCTATTTCCACAGCTAAAAATGGTTCAGGAGAAAGAAAAAATAGTGAATGCACGCCACGAGGGGAACATATTATTGCCGAAAAAATAGGTCAAGCAGCAAAAGAAAATTCTGTTTTTGTAGGAAGAATAGAGACAAATGAATTATATAATCCAAAATTACGTGATTTTCATCCAGGACGTGATTGGATACTGACACGAATATTATGGTTGAGTGGGACAGAAGAAGGCAAGAACAAAGGAGGGGATGTTGATAGTCATGATCGATACATTTATATACACGGTTCGCCGGAAGATATCGAGATGGGGTACCCTGGCTCAAGGGGTTGTATTCGAATGCGTAATTCTGATGTTATCGAATTATTTAATTTGGTGAATGTGGGAACAAGGGTGACTATTAGTGAAAGCTGAAAAAGAAAAATATATTAACCAAGAATTGTGTATCTGAATTATATAATTAAACGTTTATTTGGCGCTGTTTTTGTATTATTCAGTATATTGACGTTAGTATTTTTTTTAATTCATATTGTTCCGGGCGATCCTATCGAGGTGATGTTAGGCGAGACAGCAAGAGCAGTAGATAGAGAAGCTTTGAGACATTCTCTTGGATTGGATTTACCAGTCATTCAGCAGTGGGCGGAATACTTAAGAGGTTTTACTCATTTCGATCTAGGGATGTCATTACATTCCAAACAACATGTTAGTCAACTATTGCTGCAGCGTATACCTGCAACATTTACACTAAGTTTCGCAAGCCTATTTGTTGCAGTTCTAATTGCTGTTCCATTAGGAATATTATCTGCAGTTCATAAAGATTCGATTTGGGACCGTCTTTCAATGATGTCTGCAATGCTTGGTGTCTCTATTCCTAATTTTGTTATGGGTCCATTATTAATTTTAATTTTTTCATTATGGCTAGAGTGGCTTCCTGTTAGTGGTAATGAAGGTATGAATTCATTAATTCTACCTGCTTTAACATTAGGATCAGCACTTGCGGCAGTCCTATCACGAATGATTCGATCATCGATGTTAGAAGTTCTACAAGAAGATTATATTCGTTCAGCTCGTGCACGCGGTTTAACTGAATTTAAGATATTAGTATTCCATGCGCTGCGTAATGCCGCTTTACCAGTGGTTACTATATTAGGAATGCAACTTGGCACTCTTTTAGCAGGAGCTGTTATTACGGAAACTATATTTTCATGGCCAGGTATTGGACAACTAATGATTGAATCAATACAGAAAAGAGATTATCCAATTGTGCAAGGCTGCGTAATACTAATTAGTTTTAGCTATGTTTTAATTAACCTTATTACTGATTTTATCTGTGTTTCATTAGATCCAAGAATTAAAGTTGATTGATGAATAAAAAATTTAATATTCCTTTTTTTGTAATTGTATTTTGGTTTGTTTGTGCAATATTAGGATTTATACTGCCATTTCAGCCCGATGATATTGTGTTGAGTAAAATTCTATTAAGTCCTAATTGGGAGCAATGGTGTGGTTATGATCATCTAGGCCGATCAATATGTGAACGCTTAGTTATGGGAGCAAAAACATCATTGAGCGTCGCAATTATTGTTGTCTCAATATCTTTTATTATTGGAACTTTTTTTGGTGTCATTGGAGCATGGTTAGGCGGCATTTATGATAAATTTCTTGTAGTGATTATTGATATTTTTATTGCCTTCCCTGGAATCTTATTGGCAATTGTATTAGCTGGATTGTTAGGACCGGGGTTAATAAATACGGTTATTGCTTTGTCAGTTGTGAGTTGGGTTGGATTTTCAAGATTAGCTAGAATACAAACGTTAAGCATAAAAAATCGAGATCATATTGTCGCTGCATATGCTCTTGGGACATTGGATTATGTTATTGCTCTAAAACATATCTTTCCGCTGATAATATCACCAATAATTATTGAAGCGACATTTTCAATTGCTAGCGTCATTATTGCTGAAGCGGGTTTATCATTTTTGGGTTTAGGGGTACAACCTCCTGCTGCTTCTTGGGGGAGTATGATACGTGATGGTACACAATATATGTTGGTAGCACCGCATATGGTTTTAGGACCCGGATTTGCCATTCTTTCGTTGGTATTATGTATTAATATTTTAGGAGATTATATGAGGGATAATATGGATATTAAAGATTTAAAATGAAATCTTATACAACACCTAAAAGTTTACTATTAGGTCCAATTATGTGTGATTTGGATGGTCTGGAATTAGGTGCGGATGAACGTGAATTATTATTGCATCCATTAATTGGAGGCGTTATTTTATTTTCACGCAATTTTGCTTCTCCGAAGCAATTAATACAATTAACAAGTGAAATTCATAAATTACGACAACCCGCGCTTTTAATCGCAGTTGACCATGAGGGAGGGAGAGTTCAGCGTTTTCATGATGGTTTCAGTCAATTACCAGCATGTGGTTTAATTGGTAAATATGAACCAATAAAAGAAGCTCTCTTACTGGCAGAACATATGGGCTGGCTAATGGCAGCGGAATTGTTATCAGTCGGAGTTGATTTTAGTTTTGCGCCAGTACTTGATGTCGGTGGAGCCGTTAGTGAAGTGATAGGTGATCGTGCATTTCACATTGAGCCTGAAAAGGTTTCTCAGTTCGGACAAGCCTTTATGGTTGGCATGAAGGAAGCTGGTATGGCAGCTGTTGGAAAACATTTTCCTGGTCATGGCTCAGTGATAGAAGATTCGCATTTCTCTATTCCAGTTGACCATCGCCCATTTGAAAATATCAATATGCATGACTTGATACCTTTTAAGGCTTTAATTGATGCTGGTATTTTGGGGTTAATGCCGGCACATGTTATATATTCGGAGGTTGATAAAATACCAGCAGGATTTTCTTCTGTTTGGCTAGGAGAAATATTGAGAAAACAATTGAAATTTAAGGGGACAATTTTTAGTGATGACCTTAGTATGGAAGGGGCTAAGATTATTGGTGATTATGCTGAAAGAACGAAGGTCGCACTTGAAGCTGGTTGCGACATGGCGTTAATTTGCAATAATAAGGAAGGCGTAATTTCTGTGCTCGATCAAGTGAAAACGTCAAGTAATGTTAAATCTCTGTCTTGTTTAGAAAAAATGCGTGGTAATTTCAATGATACATATGATGATTTGAAGAATAAAAAGTTATGGCAGGAATGTTATAGGGAAATTAAGAGTTTCTTAGATAAATGAGATTAAATTTTAATCGACTATCATTTGATAATAATTTTTAATTATAGGTGCATTTAGATGAATATTTCAGAATTAACGGAAATTATAAATAATCTCTTTAGTGATGAGGTATGGATAATTGAAGTTTTTGTTGTCGTAATGTTGACTGGTTTTTTAAACTGGATACAGAAACGATCATATCATCGAATTATTTCAAAACTTGAACAGACAAAAACATTTTGGGACGATGTTTTTTTTGATGCTTTAATAAAACCACTATCAGTTTTAATATGGATTACAGGCATTGCTTTTGCTGCTGATATAGTTAAAGAACATACAGGGTCGTTTATATTTTCTGCTGTTTCTCCTTTATATCGCACGGGGGTACTTGTTGTTATCTGTTGGTTTTTAATAAGGTTCATAACACGTGCCGAAAGAAATATTATTTTAGCTAAACGAATTTCTGGTGAAGAGATTGACCAAAGTACAGTTGACGCCATTGCTAAATTACTCCGCATTTCGGTTATTATTATAGGCGTTTTAGTGGTACTTCAGTCACTTGGTTATAGTATCTCTGGTGTACTAGCCTTTGGAGGGGTTGGAGGTATTGCTGTTGGTTTCGCCGCGCGAGATTTATTGGCAAATTTTTTTGGTGGTTTAATGATTTATATGGATCGTCCTTTCAATGTTGGAGAGTGGATTCGCTCACCCGATAAAGAAATTGAAGGGACTGTTGAAAAAATAGGATGGCGGTTAACGACAATAAGAACATTTGATAAGCGTCCCTTGTATATTCCGAACTCAATATTCAATAATATTTCTGTTGAGAATCCTTCAAGAATGTCAAACAGGAGAATTAAAGAAACAATAGGGATTCGTTATGATGATTTATCAAAAATGGAGAAAATTATTAACGATGTAAGGAAAATGTTAAAAGAGCATGCAGATATAGATACAACTAAAACCTTAATAGTAAATTTTAATGAATTTGCTCCTTCTTCATTAGATTTTTTTATCTATACCTTTACCAAAACTACGGATTGGATCCGTTACCATGAAATTAAACAAGATATATTATTGAACATTATAAATATTGTTGAATCAAATGGTGCAGAATGTGCTTTTCCAACATCAACATTACATATTTCGACAGAAATGGATGCTTCTAATGCCAAGGTTCCAAAATAAAGTACTTTATATTTTAAACACCAGTATATTTTACTTTAATACCTAATAGGCCTTAATTTAATAAAATGTTATATCAATTTACAAAAATGCAAGGCACTGGAAATGACTTTGTTATATTTAATACATTTTCTCACCCACTATCTTTGAGTTGCGAGCAAATCAAACATATTGCTGATCGACGTTTAGGCATAGGGTGCGATCAGGTTTTATTATTGGAACCACCAAAAAATAATGAAACGGATGTTTATTATCGAATATTCAATTCTGATGGTACTGAGGTTACGCAATGCGGCAATGGCGCACGTTGTATAGGCATTTATCTTAATAATAAAGGCCTAGTTAAGAAAAATAGTATTATTGCAGAAACTAAGAGTAGCCAACTTATTTTAAAAATTAATCATAATTCCGTTACAGTAAATATGGGTATACCAGAATTTGAGCCAGCTGATATCCCATTAAATATTAGTGGAAGATTAGAAAATTATTCTCTTAGTTTAGGGGATGAAGAAATTATATTCGGGGCAGTAGCTATTGGAAACCCACATGCTGTAATTATTATAGACGACATAGAATCAGCATCTGTGGAGAGTATTGGCACAGCCATTCAAGAGTACGGAGTTTTCCCTAAAGGGGTAAATGTTGGCTTTGTTCAGATTTTAGATCGAAAAACCATTAAACTTCGTGTTTATGAGCGTGGAGCCGGAGAAACACTCGCTTGCGGAAGCGGTGCATGTGCAGCTGCAGTAATTTCTTGTCAACAAGGCTATTTGGGGGATGTAGTAGAAGTGAAATTGCGTGGAGGTTGTCTAAAAATACATTGGGAGGGTGAAGGTGAGCCCGTGTATATGAATGGTTCAGTTTCAACAGTCTATGAGGGGGAGATTGAATTATGAGTTTAAAGAAAAAAGAAAATCATACTTCAGAGTGTTCTACAGAAAATTTAGTTGCCGATTACCTTAAGAATAATCTAGATTTTTTTGTTAAGAACCCTGCGATTCTCGCTGAATTAAAAATACCGCATGAGCACGGAGGTGCAATTTCACTTGTTGAAAAACAGTTAACTGTATTACGGGAACAAAATCAGGAAACTAATAAAAAGATACACGAGCTTATAGAGATAGCCACTCAGAACGAAGAACTCGCTCGTCGTATGCATCAATTAGCACTTACTTTAATAGACGCTGATGACCCCAAAGATATATTCTCCACGATGTATGATAATTTAAAGAAAAATTTTCATGCTGATAGAGTTATTGTTCGGTTATTTGCAAATCCTGCGTTTATAGACAGTTCTGCAACAGGCGAGTTTGTAGGTAAAGAGTCTATAGAGGAATCCCTGTTTAAGCACATAATCGAAAAACGAGAACCGCTCAGCGGTAAAATGAAGCACCAACAACAGGTATTTTTGTTTGGTGATGATGGCGATGATATTGCTTCATCTGTAATGATACCTTTGCATGGGGTTGGTTGGGGAGGCATTCTTGCTATTGGAAGTTTTGATGCCGAGCGTTTCCAGCCGGGAATGGGTATTGAATTACTTGCTAATCTTGGAGAGATACTAAGCTTTATTATAAAACCTTGGATTGAAGAACTTTAAGCATTCTCATGCACTCATCAGAGACGCAGTTAGTTAGTTCTTTTAAAGAGACACTGCATTATTTATCTAAACATACTCGCGATGCTTATCAGCGAGATCTAAATTATTTGCAGATGTATTGTGTTAAACAAGGCATTAAGAAATGGTCGGATCTTAATGGACAGAAATTAAGAGATTTTATTTCATGTCGACATCGCAAAGGTATTTCAGGACGTTCATTGCAACGGAATTTATCATCAATTAGAGCTTTTTATCGATATTTACTAAAAACAGGTGAAGTAAGTACAAATCCCGCCATAGGAATAATTACCCCAAAAACAGCGCGTAAGTTACCCAAGTTATTAGACGTCGATCAAACCTGTCAATTATTGGAAATTAAAGAGAATGATGTGTTAGCGATACGTGATAAAGCAATATTAGAATTAATTTATTCATCAGGACTACGTTTAGCAGAAATTATAAGTTTAGATATCGATGATATTGATTTTTCCGACCGAGTTCTAACTGTTACCGGGAAGGGTAAAAAAACCCGGAGTATTCCAATAGGTAAATATGCTATTCAAGCAATAGATGACTGGCTTAAAAATAGACAGGTACTTACCAGTAATAATAAAAAAGCTCTTTTTATCAGTAACAGAGGTAATCGTATTAGCCCGAGGTCTATACAACAGCGTGTTAAGAAATGGGCAATAAAACAGGGATTATCAACTCATGTATATCCTCATATGTTAAGACACTCATTTGCTAGCCATATTCTGGAATCAAGCGGTGATTTACGTGCTATACAGGAATTATTAGGGCATGCAGATATTAGTACTACTCAGATTTATACTCATCTAGATTTTCAGCATTTAGCTCAAGTTTACGATGAAACTCACCCAAGAGCACATCGTAAAAATCAAATTAAGGATAAATAGGTAAAAGTTTGTTTCTCTTAAGTCTAAATATAGGCTCATGTATAATCTTAGTTTCTGATAAATATAATAATTTAAAAAAGTAAAAAATATAGTTATTGGATAATATTCTAATTAATTTGAGACAATATGACTGAAAATACTTTACATCCATTAACAATATCTCTACACAAACAATCTAGAGTCCTCGAAATTGTTTACAATGATGGCGAGAATTTTAAATTACCATGCGAATATTTACGTGTTTTTTCACCATCTGCAGATGTAAAGGGCCATGGCCCTGGTCAGGGAGTATTACAGCTCGGTAAAGAGGATGTAAATATTAAAGAAGTTGAGCCTGTTGGAAATTATGCTGTTCGTCTTATATTCGATGATGGTCATGAAACAGGTTTATATACATGGAGTTATTTATATGAATTGGGGCAGAATCAGAAAAGTAATTGGATAGATTATCTTCATACATTAAATAAATCGGGGCATAAACGTAAGCAAGATGATTAATAACGATACAAATTTTGGTTACGAAAAAGTTTCTCCCAGAGAAAAGACGAGACGTGTTAACAAAGTATTTTCATCTGTTGCAGATGAATATAATTTGATGAACGATATTATGTCATTTGGTATTCATAAATTATGGAAGCGTTTTGCTGTGAATCTTTGTAGCATTAGGAAAGATTTTCATGTTCTTGATTTAGCTTGTGGAACCGGCGATATTACAAAACTAGTTTACGAAAAATTAGGTAAATATGGGCATGTAACGTTATGTGATATAAATGAAACCATGTTAAATCACGGTAGAGATAATTTGATTAATAAGGGGATCATTAAAAATATAGATTATATAAGAGCAAATGCAGAGAACCTGCCATTTAAGGATAATAGTTTTGATTGTGTGATCATTGCTTTTGGTCTACGGAACATTACCGATAAGAATGCCGCATTAAAATCGATATATAAAAAACTTAAGTATGGTGCACAGTTAGTAATTTTAGAATTTTCTAAAGTTACAATTCCATTTATAGATAAAATTTATCTAAAATACGCATTTAAATTCATACCTAAGCTTGGTAAGGCAGTCGCTAAAGATGAGGATAGTTATAGATATTTAATTGAATCAATACGTGTACACCCCGACCAGAAACTATTAGCGTTAATGATAGAAGAAGCAGGGTTTAAAAATATTAAGTTTCATAATCTTTCGGCCGGTATAGTCGCAGTTCATCGTGGCTATAAAATTTAATCTTGAGTAAATGATGGAATTTTGGATCAATAAATTTGAGGAATACACTAATAAGATATTAAGTCTTGATGAGCAAACGTTTTACGAATTGAATAAATACAATGGTAAGGTTATTGCTTTTGAATTTATAAATACAAAAATAAAATTATATATAACTCCTTCCGAAAATTGGTTAAATATTGATAGTAAATGCAATAAGGTTCCAGATGTATTAATAAAAAGTTCACCAACTAATTTTTTAAAAACAATACTACCCTCAAAATATGGAGTGGGAGACTTTCCCGTGGATATGCAAGTAGCGGGAGATATTGCACTCGCTCAAGATTTTCAGAAAATAATGAGAAATTCAGATATAGATCTTGAAGACCCTTTATCGAAATTAGTTGGCGACACACTCGCATACCAAATTGGTCAATTTATGCGTAAAGCAGGTAATATCACATTTAAAACAGTTGAGACATTAATGGTTGATATTAGTGAATATCTACGTTTTGAAATTGAAATACTTCCAGATGAATTATTGGTTGAGGAATTTAGTAAAGAAGTTGATCTTCTTAGGAATGATACAGAGTTAGTTTCAAAAAGAATTGATAAACTTGATATTTATTTGGCAAATAATAAATAGAATAATTAATTATGTCAAAGTTTTTACGCCTATTAGCAATACAAAGAGTATTAATTTCTCATGGTCTCGACGAGATTATTTTTGCTACACATTTATTAAGGCCTGTTCGTTTTCTTTTCTATATTCTACCTTGGAATTGGTTTAGTAAAAATAAACAGAAAAGGGCGGTTAGAATGCGTTTGATGCTCGATGAATTAGGGCCAATCTATGTCAAGCTTGGCCAAATACTTTCAACACGTCGTGATTTAATTCCAGAAGATATTGCTGATGAGTTTACTAAATTACAAGATAATGTAGCGCCTTTTCCCGGAGAAATTGCAAGGAAAATTATTGAAGATGCATACGGGTGTAATATTAGTGATGTTTTTTTAAAATTTAACGAAGTTCCGTTGGCCTCTGCGTCAGTAGCCCAAGTTCATAGTGCAACACTTAAAGATGGACGAGATTTTATTATTAAGGTTATAAGACCAGGCATTGAAAAATTAATTCGAAAAGATCTGGATTTGTTGCAATTATTAGCAGAGAAAGCAGAAAGATATAATAAAAATGCGAAGTCATTAAAATTTACAGGGGTAGTAAAAGAATTCGAAAAAACAATATTCAATGAATTAGATTTACAAAGAGAGGCTTCAAATGCGTCTCAACTATATCGTAACTTTCGAGATGAGCGTAGATACCATGTTCCTAGAATAGATTGGGATCTGACGAGAAGGAATGTATTAGCAATTGAACGTGTTGAAGGAATATCAATTCGTGATATTAATGCTCTTAAGGTTGCGAGTATAGATTTAAAATGTTTGGCGGCATTTGTTGTCGAAATATTTTTTACACAAGTTTTTCGAGATAATTTTTTTCATGCAGACATGCATCCTGGGAATATATTTGTTGTTCCAGGAAAAGAAAAAGAATCACCTATAATTAAGGTTATTGATTTTGGAATAATGTGTTCATTAACTGAGCATGATCAGCATTATCTTGCTGATAATCTGGTGGCATTTCTAAACCGTGATTATAATAGAGTTGCTGTTTTACATATCAAATCTGGGTGGGTACCTAGTGAGACACGAACTGATGAACTGGAAGGGGCAATCAGAACAGTATGTGAACCATTGTTAGATAGACCCATCCATGAGATATCATTGGGCGAGTTACTACAAAGACTTTTTCAGATTGCTCGTAGTTTTGATGTTGAAATTCTGCCGCAGTTAGTTCTACTACAGAAAACCATTATAAATATCGAAGGTATCGTAAGGCAACTTCACCCTCATCTCGACCTATGGGAAACAGCCCGGCCAGAAATGGAACGCTGGATGAGTGAACGAATGGGAGTTAGAGGGCTTATAAAAGGTACAATTCTAAATTTGCCAAGGGTAATTGAGCGTTTACCAGAGTTTCCTAATAGGGCTATAGATTTAATTGATAAAATATATGATGGGAAAATTGAAATGGAGAATAAATCAGAGGAAATACATAAATTGCGTGAAGAGATGAAAATATATAATCGCAAAACAATTTTATCAGTTATTGGCTCTGGTCTTATTCTTTCATCATCAATTATTTATGCTTTGAATAATACAACGCATGGAGCGATGATTTCTGTGCCTCTGGCTTCATGGGTATTGGGTTTATTTGGTCTTATTTTTATATATATTTCATGGAGAGAGAAATAGTTTTAATTTTTTCTTTTTTTTATAAGTGATTTAATCCCAATTAATTTTACGCCATATTTATCTATTTCTTTCAGAAATATCGACAATATTTCTATAGTATTGGAATGTGGATGGCCGATTGCGAGTGCCGATCCTTCCTTTTTTGCGATAGCAACTAGCTCGATAAATTTATTGGTTATATATTCTAAATCTTTTTTATTATCAAGAAATATATCTCTCGATAGAAAGGGAATTTGATTTTCTTCTGCTATTTTTTTAGCCACGCTATCAGCACTTGTTAGGCTATCGACGTATATATACTCGTTTTTTTTTATTATATTCATTAACCATTGCATGTGCCCAGGATGACGTGTTAATAAACTTCCCATATGATTATTTATGCCGATTATATTTTGAACAGCATTTATATTTATTTCCAATGTTTGTATGAATTCTCTTTGCGTCATGTTTAATGTTAGCGCTCCAGGACCAAGGAGATCATTATTTTCTAATGCCTGCATTGGTTGATGTAAAAGAATCTCTTTTCCATTTTGCGATGCAATTGATACCATTTTTTTTGTGTGAGGTGCATGAGGTAGAATCGCATAAGCTACAGGTCCAGGCAAAGATAGTGCACGCACATCTTCTTTTAGCTTATAACCAAGATCATCGATTATAATAGAGATTGAAGGTTGGGTTATTGAATTAGAGTAAACATAAGTTGAAAATAAATTTAGAAAAAAAAGAAAAAATAAATATTTACACTTAATTAGACAAGAATCTAAATCCATTATTCTACCCAGCCTTTTTTAAATGGATTGATAACCCTTTTAATAAATTTATTGCCTCGTAGAGTTGGTAATCATTTTCAACAAGCGAAGAGTTGCTTTCAGATTTTTTATCTACATCTATATTATTTTCAGCAATTTCATTATCCAGATGCCCGCTCAAATCTGCTTCTTTTATTAATCCATTGTTCATATTGTTACTATTTGTAACATTGAATTGTATGTTTTTCACAATCATATCGGGCTCAATACCTGATGCCTGTATAGATCGACCTGACGGAGTATAATAACGAGCAGTTGTTAATTTTAATGCTGTTTCATCGCTCATTGGGAGTATAGTTTGCACAGATCCTTTACCAAATGTACGTTCTCCCATAATAATTGCTCTTTTATGATCCTGTAAAGCACCAGCAACAATTTCGGATGCGGAAGCTGAACCACCATTGACGAGAACTACAATTGGAATATTTTTGAACACTTCAGTTGGTTTAGCAGTGAATTTAAGTTTCGAATCCTTTATACGACCTTCTGTATAAACAATTAATCCATTGCTAAGAAATAAATCAGAAACACCAACCGCGGCATTAAGTAAACCTCCTGGATTATTTCTTAGATCTAAAACCAATCCTTTTAAGTTATCAGTATTCTCATTTTTTAATTTTTTAAGAGATTTTCGCATATTATCTACTGTGTGAGTCTGAAAATTAGAAATGCGAATATATATGAAACCAGGTTCAATTGTTTCAGCTTTAATATTTTTTACTGTAATGACATCTCTTACTACTGGCAAATTAAATGGTTTTTCTTCTCCTTCTCTAAGTATTGTAAGTACAATTTCACTTCCTGGCTTACCCCGCATAATTTTTACTGCTTCCATGAGTGATATACCTTTAACAGACTTACCATCTAATTTAATAATTAAATCTCCCGCTTTAACTCCCGCTCGTTGCGCAGGAGTATCATCAATAGGGGATATAACTTTGACGAAACCGTCTTCATAACCAACTTCAATACCAAGGCCACCAAATTTCCCGGAGGTCCCCTCTTGTAATTCTCTATAGGCTTCTTTATCTAAATAAGCAGAATGAGGATCTAGCCCCTGGAGCATTCCCCGTATAGCATTTTCAAGAAGTTTTTTGTCATTTATACTTTCAACATAGCCATCTTTAATTTTCGAGAATATCTCAGTGAATGTTCGAATTTCATTCAAGGGCAGCATATCAACGTCTTTTTCTTCTTCAGGATTTGCCACAGTGAGATTACTAGTAATAAATACAAGCAATATCGTAAATAGTAATTTTTTGAATATAGACATTATTCAACTCCATTAAAATAGTTATTAATGAATTATTTTGACTTTTTATTATTAAGAAACGTTCTATTTAAATTTATTTTTTTATTAAATATATCTGTGTTTAGGTATATAACGACAGGTTATATTAAATCTATTTCTTACACCAGTGTGACGGATTTAAAGTTTTCTTACCTTTTCTAATCTCAAAATAAAGAGCCGCATTATTTTGGCCTCCACTATCACCTACAGCAGCAATCTTTTCTCCAGTTTTAACAAAATTACCGGTACTTTTAAATAATTTTTGATTATGCCCGTATAAACTTAGATAACCATTCTCATGCTCAATAATTACTAACAAACCAAAATTACGAAACCAATCTGCAAATACAATTTTCCCTTCGCTAACGGCATTCACATCTGAACCAGCTTTTGCGCCAATTAGAACTCCTTGCCACTTTAGATTAGTCGTTTTTTTTTGCTCACCAAACTTTTTTAACAATTTTCCCTTTATGGGCCAGATTAATTTCCCTTTTTTCGAATCAAAAGTAAATTTCTTATTAACAGTATTTATTTTTTTTGGCTTACGGACGTTCAGCTCATTTAGAAGTTTTTCTAGCTCACGTTCATTTTCTTTAAGGAGTAAAAGCTTAACTCCTTGCTTCTCTATATGTTTTTTTATGTCAAATATAAAATTAAGTCTATTCTCTCTATAATCATTAAAATTATTTAATTTATATTTATAGTTATTTTTCTGTAGTTCAAGTTTTGATGTTTGCTCAACAATAACCAATTGAATTTTATTTATATTTTTTAAGGCATCCTTTAATTTTTTTATACGTTCAGAACGAGCATGATTATCATAATCGTAGTAAGCAATTGCACGCCCTACTTGAGATATATTTTGTTGATTGAGTAACAGTTTAATATAGTCGTATTGACCTATTTGATAAATAGTCTTAACTTGCGAGATTAATATTTTTTTTTCCTTACTAAGTATTCTTTGGTGATTTTCTTTTTCAATTTTTAATTTTTTAAGGGCACTATTTTTTTTTGAGATATCATTTTTAATATTTTCAAGTTGATTTGATATTTCAAATGTCATTAACTCATTTTTATGCAATTCTATTTTTAATGTATCAACTTTACTTTTGGCTTTTTTTATTTTTGTACTTACATCGTTCATACGAATCTGAATATTTTTAAGTTTTAATTTTTCTTCATGATTTGATTCATTCGCAGTTGATGTGGAAGAAAAAATTAATAAAAAAAATATAATATAATATTCAGTAATGATAATTCTCGAAAAAGGAAACATAAAAATCATTTTCCAATAACAGTAGCCTTATCATCTTCCATTAGTTTTATAAGTGATTTACCAGTCATTTCTTTAGGTTGAGGAATATTCATTATCTCAAGAAGTGTTGGAGAAACATCTGACAAGGACCCTACGCTTGGAAGACACTTTGCTGGTCTACCAATGTAAATTAAGGGGACTAGATTGCTTGTATGCGCGGTGTGTGGCTGCGATTTAATTTTTTCTGTTGTGTACGATTTTATTTGTTCTGCATTACCATGATCTGCAGTTATAAGAATTTCACCCCCCACTTTTTGCGCAGATTCAATAATTTCCCCCAGACATTTATCAATTGTTTCTATTGCTGAGATCGTCGCTTTAAAATTACCTGTGTGACCAACCATATCAGCATTAGCAAAATTACATATTATGGAATCATATTTACGACTTTTAATCGAATCTATTAAATGATCTGTTATTTTTTCTGCGCTCATCTCAGGCGCGAGATCATAAGTGCGTACATGTGGTGATGGAACCAATATGCGATCTTCGCCTTCGAATGCGCTTTCATCTCCACCATTAAAAAAGAAAGTTACGTGCGCATATTTTTCAGTTTCAGCAATACGTAATTGTTTTAATCCAAAACTAGAAATATATTTTCCGAAAACATTTGGTAAAGAGACAGGAGGGAAAGCAACTGGAAATTCATACTCAGCTTTATAAGATGTCAAACTAATAAAGGTCGATAGTTTGGGCATTCTTTCACGTTCAAATGCTTTAAATGTCGATTTAGTAAATGCACGTGCCAACTGTCTAGCACGATCTGCTCGATAATTCGCAAAAATAATCACATCATCATCTTCGACAATAATTGGAGACTCCCCAGGTTTGGTTATTGCAGTTGGGGATATAAACTCATCTGATTCATTTCTAGCGTAAGCCATGTCAATAGCAATGAACGGGTCACTTGATCTATAGTTTGCTTTTCCTTGACTAATCAAGTCATAAGCAAGTTTCGTTCTGCCCCAGTGTTTATTCCTGTCCATTGCGTAATAACGACCAATCAGAGAAACAATTTGACCTATGTTCAATTCTTTAATTTTTAGCTGTGCTTTGTGTATTGATTCTACAGCACATTTTGGGGATGTATCTCGGCCATCAAGAAATATATGAAGGTACAATTTTTTAACTTCACATTTATTAGCTAGTTCCATTAGCGTAAAAATATGATCTTCATGGCTATGCACTCCCCCCGCAGAAAGCAAGCCAAGTAAGTGAACAGCTTTGTTATTCCTTGACGCGCGATTGAATGCAGTATTCAGAGTTTTATTGTCGTCGAATGTTCCATCCTTTATAGCGCGTGTAATGCGTGTAAATTCCTGGTCAACGACACGCCCCGCGCCAATATTCATATGACCCACCTCAGAGTTGCCCATTTGAGAGGCAGGTAACCCAACATCAAGACCTGACGCGTTTATAAGTGTATGAGGGTACTCGTCCCAGATTCGGTCCCAAACCGGTTTATTTGCAGAATATATCGCATTGTAGTCAGTATTATCGGTATGACCCCAGCCATCAAGAATTATTAAAATAGTAGGTTTATGAACTAATTGCATCGTAAATATTGACTATCATTGATAGAAATGATGAAAAAATTGAATTATTCAAAGTTTTTTGCAATTTTAATCTGCAAATAAATATAAAATTGAGGTCGTCGGTTAATTTAAGTCAATATCCTGTTAGACTTTAAGTTTCAAAGACTTTATACGAATATTAACATGAAATTATTGAATACAACACGTTAAATCAGGCAGCTATTTACCGTATTTCAATGGTTTTTTCATCACTAGATATAACGTATTATTTGTCTCTGTTTAAACTAACAATAAGAGAATAACTAAATGGAAAAGTTCCCCATATTCGTTCTACATCACCCCTATCTATTTTCATTACTTTTTGTAATTTTGACATTATTAATATGGAATATATTTGGCGGTATTGTTGGCGGTGTTAAGATATTGACCACAGATGAAGCTACACAACTTATTAATCGTGAAAACGCAGAAGTAGTTGATATTCGCAGTCAAAAAGAATTTGAAAATGGACACATTATTAATGCCAAAAATATCAGTTCGCAAGAATTACCTGAGAAATTTAATAAGTTAAGAAAAGATAGTGGTAAAGGAATTATTTTTTATTGTACTAATGGAAGTCTTTCATTGAAAGAAGCGCAAAAACTAATGAGACAGGGCGAAGAAATGATCTATTGTTTAAAAGGAGGTGTTACATCATGGCAGAATGCCAATTTACCTTTAACCAAAGGTCTCAAAAGTAATTCATAATTTTTTAAATTATATTATATTTTAAATAAGGCAAGTATTTATGGCTAAAAAAAAGGACAAAATTGAAGAAGAAAAAGACACGCAATTCTCAATTCAAAAGATTTATATAAAAGATATATCTTTTGAGACACCAAATTCACCTGATACATTTAAGATGGAGTGGAAGCCGGTTGTAGACATGCATATAACGAATGAAGCTACTCCATTAAGTGAGGAACTTTTTGATGTAGTATTATCGGTTACTATAACAGTAAAAATAGACGATAAAATAGTATACTTAGTTGAGATCAATCAAGCTGGTATTTTCTTAATAAAAAATATACCAGAGGATGTACTCGGCCGTATGCTAGCAACATCTTGTGCAAATATTTTATTTCCATTTGCTCGTGAGGCAATTTCAGATATCGTTACAAGAGGAGGATTTCCTCAGCTGTTAGTTTCTCCAGTAAATTTTGATGCATTGTATGAACAACAAAAAAAACAAGCCACAGAGCAGGCAAAGCAAAATACAACTCATTAAATAGGAATAAAAAATGACGTCACAACCAGTATTAGTGCAAGGCGCTGGGTCCTGGGGGACAGCATTAGCTTTAGTTTTAGCACGTAATCATCACCAAGTTTATCTTTGGGATATTAACCTCGAGATGATAAGGGAAATAAAATTAGTTCGATATAACAGAAAATATTTGCCTGAAATTAAGATACCCAAAAATGTTTTTCCAATTGAAGAGGTTGAAGAAGTTCCAGCCGAAATAAAGAAAATAATTAGTGCAGTGCCCTGTCATGCGCTTCGAAGTAGTTTAAATTTTTTAAAGCCATTATCTATAGGTAGTATATGTATAGCTTGTAAGGGATTTGAGCCAGACACACAAAAACTAAATCATAAAGTTATTGAGGAAGAAATTAATAATTGCTCCATTGCAGTCCTTTCCGGACCATCTTTTGCTAAAGAAGTAGCATCAGGGTTGCCAACAGCGATAACTATAGCATCAAAAGATATCAAAATTGCGCAAGATTTTTCAAGCCTTTTCCATTCAGATATTTTTAGAACTTATGTGCATTCTGATTATATTGGTGTTCAAATTGCTGGCGCCGTAAAAAACGTGATGGCTATTGCAGCAGGTATTTCAGATGGATTAGGTTTTGGTAGTAATGCCAGATCTGCACTGATTACGCGCGGACTAGCAGAAATAATTCGATTAGGTATATCGATAGGGGCTAAACAAGAAACCTTTTTGGGACTAGCAGGTCTTGGTGATTTAATTTTAACTTGCACGGATAATCAATCTCGCAACCGTCGACTTGGATTACTGTTAGCTGATGGATTGTCTGTTAAGCAAGCCTGCGAAAAAATTAATCAGGAAATTGAGGGTTTGAATACTGCAAAAGAAGTTGGGGTGTTGGCAAAAAAAAATAAAATAGAAATGCCAATAACCGAACAAGTCATCAATGTTTTAGAATCTAAATGTTCAGCAAAAGATGCAGTGCAAAATCTATTAAATCGAGAACAGAAAATTGAGACTTAATTTATCTAATTTTTTTATTATCATACTTGAAATTTATTTGTCTCCAAGCTTCATAGATAATAATACTAGTCGCATTTGATAGATTTAAACTTCTGTTATTTTTTAGCATAGGAATTTTTAAAATTTTTTCAATTTCAAATTTATCCAATATTTTTTTCGGAAGTCCTCTGGTTTCAGGACCAAATATGAAACTATCATTCTTAAAGAAATTGCAATTCGAATAATATTTTTTCCCTTTGGTTGATATAGCATAAAGGGATTTGAAACCATTTTTATCAATATAGTCTTCAAAATCATTATAATGATAAACAATTGACCAATCTATATAATCCAATCCTGCACGCCGAAGTTCTTTCGCATTCGTTTCAAAACCAAGCGGGTGTATTAAGTGAAGTTTTGCTCCTGTATTAGCGCAAAGACGTATAATATTTCCAGTATTTGGTGGAATTTCTGGCTCAAATAGAACAACATTAAACATAGGCTAATTTTATATCCCAAAAAATAATATCCAATATGACAAAAATGTCTCTAAATGTGAAACAGAAGAAAAAACTTAATATTGAATTTTGTGGTTTACAATTTAATACCCCGCTAGTTTTATTGTCGGGTTGTGTTGGTTTTGGCGAAGAATATACACGCATTAACGGATTTTCTAATACTGATGTTGGCGCAATATGTTTGAAGGGAACTACTCTTGAGCCTCGTTTAGGTAATTCTCCTCATAGAATCGCTGAAACTTATTTGGGCATGTTAAACGCAATAGGTTTACAAAACCCTGGCTCAAAAGTAGTTGTTGATGAATATTTACCACATCTTGATTTTGAAGAGACGTGTTTTATAGCAAATTTATCAGGTTCAACTATCGAAGAATATGGGGAAATAACACGAATATTCGATGATTCTCCAATAAATGCTATGGAAATTAATATTTCCTGCCCAAATGTTAAAAAAGGCGGAGTAGAATTCGGGAATGACCCTGCTATGTCCGCAAAAGTTGTTGAAGCTTGTCGAAGAGCGACAAAAAAACCCTTAATAACAAAATTATCTCCTAACCAAACCGATATTGCAGAAAATGCGAAATGTTGTATAGATTCTGGTACTGATGGTTTTTCCGTTATAAATACGATGACTGGAATGGCAATTGATATAGAAAAGCGTGAACCCATTATTGGTAATAATCAAGGAGGATTATCAGGGCCTGCAATTAAACCAATTGCTTTATTAAAAGTACATCAGGTTTATGAGGTGGCAAAACAACACAATATACCAATAATAGGACAAGGGGGGATTACTACAATAGAAGACGCAATCGAATTTATTATCGCTGGATCGACGGCTATTGGTATTGGCACAGCATTATTTTATGAGCCATTAGTTTGTTCAAAATTAAACGAGGGAATTATAAAGTATTTAGATAAATATAATATTAGTTGCGTTTCTGATCTAATCGGAACATTACAATTACATGATTAATTTCTTATAAATTTTCAAGTTATATTTTTTGTGAAATAATCATTGCCTGATTCCTAAATCCTCTACTTAAGTCTCCAGTCATACCTTCTTCTTTGTAAAAGATTAACTTCCAGTCCTCAAAAAAATCAAGCAACTCATTTTTATTTAATTGATAATTAGGATTCTCTGGCCCCAACTTTTTAATTCTATCTTGTATAAAAGTTTGATAAAAAATTAATCCATTAGGTTTTATTGCACGGCATATATGTTTTATTAATTTACGATCAAGAAATTTACTAACAACTATAATATCAAATGTGTCTGGCTCAGGAGGTTGTTGTAGTACGTCTCTAATTTCACAATTAATTATAAAATCATATTCTTTTGATCGAAGAGATAACTTTTCCAATGCTATTTTTGATATATCCCAAGCTGAAACATTTAATCCATTCATTGCAAGACATATTGCATTTGACCCGTATCCACAAGCGAGGTCAAGGGCATTACCCTTTACCGGCAAAAGATGCTGGTTAAAATAAAGAACTTCTGAAGGAGACGGAGGCCTCTTTATGTTAGAGCTGTAATATTCATCCCATTTATTTTTAATTTGATTATTCAACGTCGCCAAAAAGCTGGAGTAAATAAAACTAATAATGTAAATATTTCGAGTCGACCCAATAACATAGCAAGACAAAGAATCCATTTAGCGATTTCATTAATTTCATAATAATTTTGACTAACCTCTCCTAAACCTGGCCCAAGATTATTTATGCAAGCGGATAATGCTGAAAAAGCCGTTAGAAAGTCGATGTCTGTTGCCATTAATACTAATAACAGGATTGCAAATATGATAACGTAAACGGCTAGAAAACCCCATATTGCTTCAATAATGCGTTCTGATATTGGCTTATCTCCAATTTTTATAGTAAAGATAGCGTTTGGATGAATAAGGCGTTTTATTTCTCGTACTCCTTGCTTAAAAAGTAACAATATTCGAATAACTTTAATGCCTCCACACGTAGAACCTGCACAAGCGCCAATGAAACATGAGAAAATTAATAGCAGCGGCATAAAGCCCGGCCAATTTTGAAAGTCAGCTGTTGTAAAACCAGTTGTTGTTGCAATGGAAACAGTTTGAAAGATACTATCTCTAAATACGTCGCTTAAGTTTTCATAATTACCTGCAATTGCATTATAACTAGAACATACAATACAAATGACTATTAATATTTTCAAGTATGCATGTAGTTCGGCATCATTTAAATATGGTTTTATATTTAAATTTCGGAATGAAAGAAAATGTAAAGTAAAATTTATCCCAGATACTAGCATAAAAAATATTGCAACTGACTCAATCAAGCTATTATTAAAATAACCAATACTTTGATCATGGGTCGAGAATCCGCCAATTGAAACTGTTGAAAAGCTATGCGCAATTGCATCAAAAAAGCTCATTCCTGCTAGGAAATATGAAAATGCGCAGACTATAGTTATAGTCAAGTAGACGTACCAAAGAGATTTAGCTGTCTCAGTAATTCTCGGGGTTAGTTTTGTATCTTTAACTGGCCCTGGCGTCTCAGCACGATATAGTTGCATGCCACCAATTCCTAGCATTGGCAGGATTGCAACAGCTAATACAATAATACCCATACCCCCTAGCCATTGTAACTCTTGGCGATAAAAAAGAATCGATTTTGGTAAATTATCAATTCCTATAATTATTGTAGCTCCAGTTGTTGTGAGCCCAGAAATAGATTCAAATATAGCATCAGTGATAGATAAATCAGGAACATTTGATAACAACAGGGGTATGCTTCCCGTTAGTCCTAGACCAACCCAAAATAGAACAACAACAAAGAAACCGTCACGTAATCGTAAATCGTTTTTGAAATTTTTAACTGGTAACCAAAACAGTAATCCGATAAAAAGAATAATTACAAATGCAAGTATAAATGGAGTTGCGGAACCATCTTTAGTAAATAATGATATTACCAATGGCGGTATCATAGTAAGACTAAATAATGAGAGTAAAATGCCTAATATTCGTGAGATAACTGCAAGTTGCATAGTTATTTTTCTCTTTTAATTATAAATTATTTATAAAAATGTAATATCCACCTGGAATAACGATTCAACTTTTGCAACATGTTTTTTATCTGATACGATTAGAATTACATGATCATTAGCTTCAATAATTGTTTTTTTCTTAACCATTAATACATCGTTGCCACGAACTATCGCAGCAATTGTAGTTCCCTGCGGCAACTCTATATTTTGAATTTTTTTACCAACAACTTTGGATGAAGATTCATTTCCATGCGCAATTGCCTCAATTGCTTCAGCAGCACCTCTTCTTAAAGAGTGCACAACCACAACATCTCCTTTTCTAACATGAGCAAGTAAACTACCTATAGTCGCTTGCTGTGGTGAAATAGCGATATCGATAGTGTTGCTTTGCACAAGGTCAACATAAGCTGCACGATTAATTAGTGCCATTACTTTTCTAGCACCAAGTCGTTTTGCGAGCATTGAGGAAATAATATTTACTTCATCGGCATTTGTTAAAGCACAAAATACATCGGAACCATCTATATTTTCTTCATTTAGTAATTCTTCATCTGTGGCATCTCCATGTAAGACAATGGTATTTTTTAGTTTTTCTGCTGCATGAGTAGCTTTTTTTTGGTCCAATTCTAATAATTTTATTTTATATTCATTTTCTAATGATTCTGCTAATCGTAAACCAATATTTCCACCTCCTGATATCATAATATTTTTAAGAGGTTTGTCTTTAATCCGGATATGTTGTAATAATTTATTCATTGATTTTTGTGAACTAATAAAAAATATTTCATCGTCAGCTTTTATTATAGTATCGCCATTTGGAATTATGGGTTTCCCACTGCTGTAAATAATAGCTATTTTGTATTCTATATCTTTAAGTTTGTTTTTTAAGTCACGCAAAGAATTTCCTTCTAATACACCACTATAGGAGGCTCGAATAACAACCATTTGTACTTTTCCATCAGCAAAATCGAGAACTTGAAGCGCACCGGGGTGCTTGATTAATTGTTGTATCTGTTCAGTTACTAATCTATCTGGACTAATAAGAACATCAACTGGTAGGGCTTCTTGAGCAAATAAAGGACTATTTTTGAGATATTCTATTTCTCGAATACGTGCAATTTTAGTTGGGGTATGAAATAACGTATAAGCAACTTGACAGGCAATCATATTGACTTCATCGCAATTTGTAACAGCCAGTATCATTTCAGCATCTTTTGCGCCGGCTTTTTCCAGTACCGAGGGATGAGATGCGATCCCGGTAATCGTTCTTAAATCATAACGCTCACTAATTACTTGTAACGCAGAAGGATTAATATCAACTAAAGTTATATCATTATCTTCGCTAACAAGATTAGCTGCTACCGATAAACCTACTTGACCTGCTCCGAGGATTATAATTTTCATTTTAAATTAATTCCCAGTGTTTTAAGTTTTCTATAAAGGTGTGTTCGTTCAATACCAATCTGATTTGCTAATTTACTAACATTACCATTTGCTTTTTCTAACTGATATATGAGATATGCCTTTTCAAATTCCTCTCTTGCATCACGTAACGGCAGATCTAAATTAAAGACTTCCGTATTATATTCTTTTTGTGGAATTTTTATTTTTCCTAGATAAGATTCAATTTCGTCTATATTAATAATTTCTTCTGTTCCTAAAATCAATAAACGCTGAACAAGATTTTTTAATTCACTTTCGTTACCAGGCCATTTATAACTTCGTAAACGATTTTGAGCAGAAACACTAAACTTTCTATATGGTAAAGATTCTATTTGTATGAATTGATTAACGTAGTATTCAAGCAATTCAGGAATATCTTCATAATGTTCATGTAATGATGGAATATTTATTGGTAACACATTCAACAAATAATATAACTCATCTATGAATTGTCCTTTTTTAATCATTGATTCAGCATCATAACGTGTTGCAGCAATAATTCTTAAATCTAGATTTACACGTTCAGAACTTCCAGTACGTATATATTGTTTTGTTTTTAATACATCAAGAAGGCGTGATTGAAGTGTTATACTTAGGTCTCCAATATCATTAATATACAATACTCCTTCCATTGCATTGTCCAGATAACCCTCTTGTATTTGATTATTCGCCATAAAACCAAATAATTCGTTTTGGAAATTTTCTTCATTTAGTGTTGAAACATTTACAGTAACGAACGGCTTATCAGAACGCGAACTAAGTGAGTGCAGATATCTAGCGAGCATTTCTTTATTTGTTCCAGATTCTCCTCTCATTAAAATATATGCATCATGCTCTGCAATTCTTAACAATTGAGATTTTAATTCATGAATTAGTTTGCTTTTGCCAATGGGTTCAAGCTTTGAAAATGTGATTTGATTTAGTTTTAAGTTTTCACTTTTTAGTGAAGAGGTTTCTAACGCATGTTTAATTGTAAGTAATAATTTGGCAGTGGAAAGTGGTTTTTCTATAAAATCATAGGCACCACTACGCGTTGCTTCTACAGCTGTCTCGACATTTCCATGCCCAGACATCATTATAATAGGAATTTCATGACCGAATGTATTTTTCCACTCCTTTAGTAAAGTAATACCATCAATATCCGGCATCCAGATATCAAGTAAAATTAAATCAGGCTTAGTCTTTTCAATTAGTTGCCGAGCTATTACCCCATTCTCAGCTACATTTACTTCGAACCCCTCATCCTCAAGAATTTCTTGAACCAGATTACGTATATCAGGCTCGTCATCAACAATAAGAATGCGTCGTTTACTCATTTGAATTTAATTTTTTATATTTTATTAAATAAATTAATTTACCGGCAACCTTATTACAGCACATGCCCCATCTTCTTCTTTATTGTTTTCGAGCCAAAAAGTGCCCGAATGTTCATCAATAATTTTCTTCACTATAGCTAGTCCTAATCCAGTTCCTTTCTCTTTAGTTGTTATATAGGGTTCAAGTAAGTTATTTTCAACTAGCGGATCAATCCCAGGACCGCTATCAATTACACGTATTTCAATTATTTCATTATCCTCAATATTTACTGTTTTAGCACTTATTTTCAGTAAATTATGGGCGCCTATTGAGTTTGCATCAACTGCATTTGCTAAGACATTATTTAACACCCGTCTTAATTTTTTCTCATCACCATGAATTTTTGGAAGATTTGTTTTTATATCCATTTTAATTTTATTCCCGCAATTCATATTGCTGAACAAATCAACACCCTCTTGCAGTAAGTTTATAATTTCTATCTCTTCTTCTTTAAATTCTGCCGGTCGAGCATAGTCAGAAAAATCATTTACCATATCTTTCATTGTTTCAACTTGTTGTATGATTGTATTTGTCATTCTATCTAACGTTTCAACATTATTTGTATCTAAACTTGAAAGATATTTACTCCTTAATCGTTCAGCAGCTAGTTGAATTGGTGTAAGGGGATTTTTAATTTCATGAGCTAAGCGGCGAGCTACTTCACTCCAAGCGGCATCTCGTTGCCCTTGAATTAAAGCAGTAATTTCATCAAAGACTACTATATGTTTAATTTTCGAATTATCAGAACTCGTCAGTACCGTACCATTGATCAATAAAATCTGATTACCCGTTTTTTTAGACAAAATAATTTGTTCACGCCAATCATTAGTTTTTTCATTAATATTATTTGAAATACATTCAAAAAAGTTTTTTAATTTTGAAAAATTATTTATTAGATCATTAATATTTTTTTGATTAAGGATAGTTACTTCTATTTGTAATATTTGAGCTGCACTAATATTTGACTTTTCAATTTTTCCATCTTTATTGAAGACAATAACTCCAGATGAGAGTCTAGATAGAATTGTTTCAAGATAAATTTGTTGCGACTCTGATTCTTTCTGACTATTTTTAGCAGTGTCTCTTGCTTGGGATATTTTATCGGTCATATCATTGAATGATGCTACAAGAAATCCCAATTCGTCATTACTAGGTACAGGCAATTTTGTATTATAATTACCTTTTGCGATAGCACGTGTTCCTTGAGCTAAATCCTTGATTGGCGCTGCTAATGTTCGAGCTGAATAAAATGCTGCCCAGACCGCACTAAATACACTGAATAGTAAAACCAAAGTTAGTATTATTATAAAACTAAATTTTAGCTGTTCTCGGAGATACGATAATTCTTTATATTCAATAAAAGAAGTTTGCACATTCGCAGAAAGCCGATTCATTCTTTCTGACATTGGAAATAATGCTTGTATAATTTTTTCTGTGTTTCCAATCCCAATCATTGGGACGTTGACAACGGCTCTAATCACAAGACCTTTATTTTTAACTAAGTCAATCCCAATGTAACTATTATTTTGTATTAATTGAAGTAATATTGTTTCTTCTAGCGTATCAGGAACAAGACTTTTCGTATCTTCAGAACTCGAAACAACAATTGCCCCTTTTCTAGTTAGTAAAGTTAATTCATCGGCATTAATGCGATCTCTAATTAGATCAATACGAGATGGTAGTTCGACATCATTAGCATCACTTAATTCTTCTGCAATTTTTTCTGTAGTTTTCAGAAGTTCACGCATTCTAACATCCAAAGCTAGACGACTTAATTCAAGTGAATCGTCGAGAGCCTGCTCAATCCTTAAATCAAACCAACTATCGATTCCACGATGTAAAAAGTCTAAAGAAAAATAATAAACTATTAATACTGGCGTTACCGAGAGTAAAGAAAATAGAATAACAATTCTAATTGTCATTCGAGACCCGATTACCCGGTTTTTTAATTGACGTATAAGACGTTTTAAGTTGAGAATAATTAATATACTTAGACTAATTAATCCTAAAGCATTGAATAAAAGCAGGCCTAAATAGAAACGATCAAACAACTCTGAATTTTGTAGGCTTTTACTCATCATCAAAAGCGATGAAAGCATAAAAATAAATAAGCATAAGCCTATAAATGTTATTAATTTCTCACCCTTTTTCATTTTTATATTTCCCACTTATACCATTGACTCGAAATATTCCAATCTGATGAAAAATATGCACGAGGTCTTAGAGGACTTGGTAATGAGTCTATATCAAGATACAGACGAATTCTCGCTAAGTAGTTTATATTTTTCTGTAATTTACTTTGTTTGAATAATTTCATCTTAGATATTTTACTAATTGCATTTATAGCGGCATCAAGATTCTTATAATAATTTACTATTCCAGTATTCATATTAGTTATTAAGAAGTTTTCGGTTAATGGTTTATGCTCAAGTTTATGTATTATTTTTTTCTCAAATATGATTTTATTCCAAAACCATTTTTGTTTTATAAGTAATTGGAAATCTGTATGTATTTCGAATGAAATTCCTTGTCGTAGCGCTTTATATGCTTCTTTTGATAAATAAAATTCGGAGGATGAATCTAAGTAAAAGATATCATTATCAATATAAGTACTTGCTGAGTTTATATTCACACTCTCGGCATGAATTAATCTATTTGTAAATATTATTAATATAATAATACAAATTAAACCTACTTTTTTTATTCTAATTAACATTTAATATTTTTTTTAAGACACGCATAGAAGAAACCATCCATATTATCTTGTCCAGATAAAATTTGTCTGCCATAACCAGTATCAAAACCCCATTTTGTTATAATTGGTTTAAGGTTGCATTCAGAATGCTTCTTTATAAATTTTTTTATTAAATTGCTATTTTCTTGATTAAGAACAGAGCAAGTTGCATATACAAGTAAGCCATTATTTTTAAGTGTACTCCAGAGTGTTGCCAGAAGTTTCATTTGTAATTTATTAATTGCGGTTATTTCATCCATTGTTCTTAATAGTTTTATATCTGGATGTCTACGTATTACTCCAGTTGCAGAACAAGGCGCATCAAATAAAATTCGATCAAATTTTTTTCCATTCCACCAGGCATCAATATTTACTATATTCTCTACTTTTATATTTGCGTGTAATTTAAGCCTATCTAAAGTACCGTGAAGTTTCTCAGCACGAATTTTATCTTTTTCTATAGCTGTTAGAGTCTTTATTTTTGGCTCTGATTCAAGAATATGTGCGCTTTTCCCTCCTGGAGCAGCACAAGCATCAAGAACATTATGGTTAGGTTTCAAATCAAGTAGTTCAACTGCAAGTTGAGCAGCAAGATCTTGAATAGAAATATCGCCTTGAGCAAACCCTGGTAATTTTTCTATGCTTGTAGGTTCTTCAAGTAAAATACCATTAGATGAGTAGTTCGTTTTCCCCCCGGTAATACCTACTTTTTTTAGTTTAATTAAGTATTCTTCTCTATTATTTTGGAGTTGATTAACTCGAAGAAACATTGGCGGACGCTCATTATTTGCGATTAATATATTATTCCAGTCATTAGGCCAATCCCCTTTAATTTTCTCTATTAACCATTCAGGGTGCGCCAGCTTTATTAATTCATTTTTGCTAATTTTAGAGTTTAGGTTTTTTGTTTCCCTAAGATATTTCCTCAATATTGCATTGATTAAACCTTTTGCCCATCCCATGTTTATTTTTACACATATTTCAACAGTTTCTGACACAACAGCATGACTAGGGATTCTCATATACATTAATTGATAAAGACCTATTATTATTAAATATTTGAGGAGCCGATCTTTCTTTTTTATACGCTTTTCAATTAATTGATTAAGAATATATTCAAGCTGTATATACCAACGTAACGTCCCATAAAGCATCTCCTGAATCAGGGCTTTATCCTTCCTGATTTTTTTTAAAATTTCATTATTATTAATTGCTATTTTTAGTGGTATATTTTTTTCTAAAACTTCTTCAATTATTTGAAGAGCAATTAAGCGGGGAGATATAACAGGTTTTGGTTTATTATTTATCAAGTTTATTGCTTATAAAATCAGCATGACCATTTAGAAAATCTTTTGCTAAAATTATTTTTTTCCCAGGCAATTGTAATTTAGTTATTGAAAGCAGATCTTGACTAGTTACTACATCCAGTGTCGATTTTTCACTTAGTATAGTTCCCGGCTTGAACTTATTAGTAGCAGGTTTTATTTTTGCTTCCCATACTCTCATAGTAATACCTTTGAGTGTTGTATGCGCTATAGGACTCGGGTTATAAGCACGAATCTTTCTCTCTAATTCTTTTGCTGGCCTGTTCCAGTCTAATTTCGCATCTTGTTTACTGATTTTTTTTGCATAGGTAGCTTTTGAATCATCCTGTTTTATCGCATTTATTTTTCTCGATGCAATTTTTTCAAGAGCATCGTGAATATTTGCTGCACTAATATCCGCTAATCTAGCGTGTAAACTACCACTTGTATCTTGATTACTTATTGGGCAAACAATTTGTTTTAAAATTGGCCCTGTATCTAGATTTTTGTCCATTTGTGTAATTGTTATGCCAGTTTTTTTATCGCCCGCCTCAATAGCTCGTTGAATCGGAGCAGCACCACGCCAATGTGGTAGTAATGAAGTGTGTATGTTTATACAACCAAATTTTGGTTTCGCTAAAGCTTTTGGTGTGAGCAATAAGCCATAAGCAACAACCAATAATAAATCGTAATTTTCTAAATAATAGGATTCAAGGTCTCGAGAATTTTCTGGCTGGAAAGTCTGAATATTATTTTCAATCGCACATATTTTTACTTCACTTTGTTTAATTTTATGACCTCTCCCCGCGGGCCGATCGGGTTTGGTAAAAACAATCCCAATATTATGTTGGTTAGTATCAATAAGAGATTTTAGAACTATTCGAGCAAGTTCAGGAGTTCCAGCAAACGCTAGCTTTAATTTGGCATGGTTCACAATATTTTATTAAGAGACTTACCTTTTTTAAGCAATCGTTTTGAGCTTTCGGAATGGTGCTTTTCTATTCTTTGTTTACGTATTTTTTTCTTGAGGCGATTACGTTTGAGCGGAGATAGATAATCGATGAATAATTTGCCATTTAAATGGTCGATTTCATGTTGTATACAAATTGCTAATAGACCATCAACAATTTTTGTAATAACCTGATTTTCAAGTGTTCTGTAACTGAACTCAATGTTTTTTGCACGTTCAACAATATCAAAATAATCAGGAACAGATAGACAGCCTTCCTGCGTTGTTTCTTTTCCTTCTAATTTTGATATTTCAGGATTAATTAAAATTATTGGCTTATTTCTGCTTTCGGATAGGTCAATTACGACAATTCTTTTTTGTATGTTGACTTGAGTCGCGGCTAAGCCAATACCACCCTCTATGTACATTGTTTCGAGCATATTTTCCGCGATATTATTTATTTTTGAGGTAATTTCTTTCACTGGAGAGGCTTTCAAACGAAGTCTTTCGTCTGGAAAATGCAAAACTTTAAGTATTGTCATGACAATTTCTACCCTAAAATCTTTATAACTAACTGATAGTATACAGGAAAATCATTTTTCTTCGATTAGAGACTCAAACAAAATATTTATCTTACTGACATTTTACTCAGCTTTTTGATAATCTACATCTGATAGATTACGTAAGGTAATAGACATGCTTAATAAGATTCTAATTTCATTCGTAATTTTGTTACTATTTTTTAGTGCAAATGCAGACGAATTAAAGCTCAACCCTGAGCATCCGGGAGAATATACGGTTGTTAAGGGGGATACGCTTTGGGATATATCAGCGCGCTTTTTAAAGCAACCATGGCGCTGGCTGGAAATTTGGGGAGTGAATCCACAGATAAAAAACCCACATTTAATTTATCCTGGAGATGTAGTTTCTCTCAGTTTTAAAGATGGTAAACCAGTTTTAAATCTTGAGCGAGCTGGGCAAGTAACAGTTGGAAGAAACGTAAAACTTTCTCCTACCATACGTAGTTCTGAGAATATTGACGCTATACCTGCTATTCCCATTGACGCAATTCAACAATTTTTAATGTGGCCAATAATTCTTGAAGAAGACGAAATGGATGATTGGCCTTATGTTGTCTCAAGCTATGATGGTCATCTAATAGCTGCGGAGAATAATATAATTTACATTCGAGGTCTGCCAGATGATTCAGGCACAAAAGAATATTCCATATATCGTAAAGGACAGGCTTATAAAAATGTAAAAAAAGATAAGGATGAAGAAGATGAAGTGCTTGGGTACGAAGCAATATACATAGGTCAGGCAGTCATGCAAAGAAAAGGCGACCCCGCTTCGGCTGTAGTAACTTCAGTTGATCGTGAGGTGTTAGTAGGGGACCGATTAGTCCCTAATACTGACGGAGATATGAGTATAGAGTTTCTTCCAGGTCCGACTAAAACTAAAGTTGAAGGCAGTATTCTATCTGTTTTGACTGGTATATCGCAGTTAGGCGGTGTAGCACAGATAGGTCAATATCAAGTTGTGGTTCTTAACATTGGCGAAAATAATGGAATTGAGCCAGGCAATGTGCTTGGAATATTTCAAAATAATTTTAAGGTAAAAGATTCAATAGGGATAAACAAACCAGAAGCTCTAGAAAAGGAAGACGCAAAGAGAATAAAATTTGAACGCGAAGATGCTAATCTTTTTGATCGGGAACTAAGCAAATTGGTAAATACGATTAGAGGGGCAATTATAAAGTTTGATAAAAAGTTTCCTACATTCGCTAACAGAAAAGTCAGTTCGGAAGCTATTACACTACCTGAAGAGCACGTTGGTGTTATGATGGTTTTTAGAACTTTTAAGAAGATTAGTTATGCTTTAGTTATGGAAACTAGTGGCCCAGTACATATTTTTGATGCAGTAAGGAGTTTGTAAATATTATTAGCGTTTAATATATACTTCAATATGGCTAACGTATGGCATTAATTTTATTTTAATCATTGAGACAGACTTCTTATGAAAGAATCAGTTTTAGATGTGCTCATATACTTATTCGATCATTACGTTGAGCAGGAGCTTGAGATAATACCGAATCAAAAAGATTTAAAGAGTCAGTTAAATCAAGCTGGCTTTGCTGATATGCAAATTGATAAAGCAATTAATTGGCTAGAAGGTCTTGCTGTAAAAAAAGATGAGTTTGATGTTGGTATTGTTCATTCAAGATCGACACGAGTATTTAGCAGTATTGAAAATGAAAAGCTTGATGTTGAGTGTAAAGGTTTTTTGATTTTTCTTGAACAATCCGGAGTGCTTGATTCTGAAGATCGGGAGCTCGTTATTGACAGAGTAATGGCTCTTGAAACTGAAACTATAGAATTGCAACAGCTTAAATGGGTTGTTCTAATGGTTTTATTTAACAGGCCCGGCAAAGAAGCAGCTTTCGCCTGGATGGAAGATATTATCTTAGACGAGGTTAGCGCTGTAGTTCATTAGGCGAATTAAAATACGATTGATATTTATTTTTAAATTAATGTTGTTTAACTATTTATGACTAGTTCTTTAGTAGTTGTCGAATCTCCTTCAAAATCTAAAACACTTGAAAGTTACCTAGGTAAAGATTTCAAAGTTTTAGCATCCTATGGCCATGTTCGAGATCTTTTACCTAAAAAAGGCGCGGTTGATCCCGATAATAATTTTGCAATGATCTATGAGGCAATCGAAAGAAATGAGAAAGCTGTTAATGCAATTCAAAAAGCATTAAAAAAAGTTGACATACTCTATCTTGCAACTGACCCTGATAGAGAAGGTGAGGCAATTTCGTGGCATTTATATGAATTGTTAAAAGAAAAAGGCTGCCTCAAAGACAAAGAAGTTCATCGAGTTGCATTTTATGAAGTAACAAAAAGCGCAGTACAAAATGCAATAAAAAATCCCAGAGAGTTATCATCAAATTTAATTGATGCTCAGCAAGCACGACGCGCTCTTGATTATCTTGTTGGGTTTAATTTGTCTCCATTGCTATGGAGAAAAATACAAAAAGGGTTGTCGGCTGGACGTGTTCAGTCTCCCGCTTTAAGAATGATAGTTGAACGTGAAAAAGAGATAGATGATTTTAAGACTAGAGAGTATTGGTCTATTGAATCTGATTTGGAATTTAAGGGGTCTGAGTTTTTAGCAAAATTAACAGAATTTAATAATGAAAAAATCAAAAAATTTAGTATAGAAAAAACAAAGCAAGCATCTGATATAAAGTCGGTTCTTGAAAAACTGTCAGCAGGTGAGATGTTGGTTAAAAGTGTTACGAAAAAACAAAGAAAACGTCAACCCACCGCTCCTTTTATAACATCAACATTGCAACAAGAGGCAATAAGAAAATTAGGTTTCACTGCTCAATGGACAATGAGAATTGCGCAACAGTTGTATGAGGGGATTGACATTGGCGAAGGCTCGGTAGGTTTAATCACATATATGCGAACGGATTCTGTGAACCTTGCTAAAGAAGCATTAACAGAAATACGTACTTTTATTTCGTCTCGTTACGGGAAAAATTCACTTCCAGAAGAAGCAAGAGTTTTTAAAACAAAATCTAAAAATGCACAAGAAGCTCACGAAGCTGTTCGCCCAACATCAGTTACCAGAGTACCAAATGATATTAAAGATAGCTTAACTGATGAACAGTTTAAATTGTATGAACTAATTTGGAAAAGAACTATGGCGAGTCAAATGAAGCACGCCACTATTGATTCTGTTGCTGTTGATATGTCATGTGGCGATGGTAATTTATTCAGAGCAAATGGCTCATCTATTGCCGATCCTGGTTTTATGCAAGTTTATCTTGAGGGTGTTGATGACTCAGAAAATAAAGAAGACGATGAGAAGATGCTACCTCAATTAAATGAAGGAGACAAAGTAAAACTAAAACAAATAAGAAGTGAACAACATTTTACAGAACCACCACCGCGATATTCAGAAGCATCTTTAGTTAAATCGTTGGAAGAATATGGCATTGGAAGACCTTCAACCTATGCCAATATTATTTCGACCTTGAGAAACAGAGAGTATGTGGAAATAGAGAGTAAACGTTTTCATCCGACCGATGTTGGGAAGTTAGTAAATAATTTTCTTACAGCTCATTTTAGTGATTATGTTGATTATGAATTTACAGCAAAACTTGAAGATGACTTAGATGCTATTTCTCGCGGAGAAAAAAAATGGATTCCGTTGATGAAGAATTTTTGGGAGTCTTTTTTCAATCAGATTAAAGACAAGGAGGAATCAGTTAGCAGGGAAGAGGCTATTCAAGCAAGAGTTCTAGGCAATCATCCAAAATCTGGTTTGGAAGTTTCAGTTCGCATGGGTCGTTATGGTCCTTACGCACAAATTGGCACTAAAGATGACGAAGACAAACCAAAGTTTGCCGGTTTACGTCGTGAAATTAAAGACCCAGATAGCGGAGAAATAATACAACCAGCACAGAAATTAGATCAGATAACTCTTGAAGAAGCATTAGAGCTCTTTAAATTACCAAGATTGCTGGGCGAGACAAATGAAGGCGAAGAAGTTGCTGCTAGTGTAGGGCGTTTTGGCCCTTATATTCGTTATGGTAGTAAGTTTGTATCTTTAAAAAGAGAAGATGATCCCTACATTGTTACGTTTGAGCGTGCACTTGAATTAATAGTCGAAAAGAAAAAAGCTGATGCTGAAAAACAAATTAAGCTCTTTGAAGAAGAAGGTATCTCCATTTTAAATGGACGTTATGGTCCTTATGTTACTAATGGAAAGAAGAATGCAAAAGTACCAAAAGATATAGAACCTATTAAGCTGAGTCTTGAGGAATCAATTGCTCTTTTAGAAGCAGCTCCAGCCAGGGGCACACGCGGGCGCAAAAAAAAGACAAAAGCAACATCGAAAAAGAAATCCATGCCCAAGAAAAAACGTTCTGTTTCAAAAGAGTTAAAGGCTGAAGGATAAGGAATCTCTGCCTGACTGTAGAAATTTATGAATAAACTGCATGTGCAGAAAGCTATCCATATTTGTGAAGCGGGAGGAGTCATCGCATATCCCACTGAGGCCGTGTTTGGTTTGGGATGCATCCCTACTTATGAGCATTCCGTTCGCAGAATTCTAAGATTAAAACGACGATCTATTAGGAAAGGCTTGATTTTAGTAGCTGCGAATATTGCTCAACTTGATGAATTTGTTGATTTTTCAAAGATTAAAAATTTAAGAGTGATTTATGATAGTTGGCCGGGCCCAGTAACTTGGCTGATTCCAGCAAAACAAATGACCCCTTCTTGGTTGACGGGTATTCATAAAACACTAGGGGTGCGGGTTAGTTCTAATCAATTAGTTAAATCACTTTGCGAGGAATTAGGCCCTATTGTTTCAACAAGCGCAAACCCAAAAAATGCCTGTCCAGCAAAGTCTTCTTGGCGTGTACGTTCTTATTTTCATAGGGGAATTGATTATGTAATACCTGCTAGCATTACGAATAATAGCAATCCTAGCGAAATTAGAGATGCTCAAAACGGAAATATTTTACGCTCAGGTTAAATTATTGATAATAGGGATATTGACAGTGGTTAACGATTATTCGAGAATGGTCGGCTTGGATTTTTTGGAGGGGTACCCAAGCGGTCAACGGGGGCAGACTGTAAATCTGTTGGCTCAGCCTTCGTAGGTTCGAATCCTACCCCCTCCACCAGAATGATTTTGTTTCGTTAGGGATCGGATTTGGGTATTGAATTGTAATAATTAACTAACAAATAAGGAATGTTGAATAACCCGCCAAATTAAAGAATAAAGAATGGATTGAAGTTTCGAGTAGGTGTTGGTTGGAAATGGGTAATCTTATGTATGCATAGGCGGGTGTAGTTCAATGGTAGAACCTCAGCCTTCCAAGCTGATGATGTGGGTTCGATCCCCATCACCCGCTCCAAACAAAGTATGATTTAGTATTGGATTGTTGATTAAGTGTTTTTTTTGACTAGAATTTTTAAGTTGTAGCGAAAACAGGATTATTGCTCATATAGCTCAGTCGGTAGAGCACTTCCTTGGTAAGGAAGAGGTCACCGGTTCAAATCCGGTTATGAGCTCCACTTTATGAATATAATATTTAGTTTTTTGAATCATATTGTTAAGTTAAATGAAAATGAGGTGTAACTCTAATGTCTAAGGAAAAATTTGAACGCACGAAGCCGCATGTGAATGTAGGAACAATTGGCCATGTTGATCATGGTAAAACGACCTTGACGGCGGCGATTACAAAGACAATGTCTGATAAGCACGGAGGCGAATTTAAAGCCTACGATCAAATTGATAATGCGCCAGAAGAACGGGAACGCGGGATTACAATTGCTACAGCACATGTTGAATATGAGAGTGACACTCGACATTATGCTCATGTTGATTGCCCAGGCCATGCTGATTATGTAAAAAACATGATTACTGGGGCAGCGCAAATGGATGGTGCAATATTGGTTTGTAGTGCAGCGGACGGACCAATGCCACAAACACGCGAACATATTCTTTTGTCAAAACAGGTGGGTGTGCCATTCATTATTGTATATCTAAATAAGGCTGATCAGGTTGATGATGCAGAATTATTAGAATTGGTTGAGATGGAAGTACGAGAGCTTTTGGATTCTTATGAATTTCCTGGCGATAAAACTCCGATTATCACAGGTTCTGCGCTTAAAGCCTTAGAGGGAGATACTTCCGATATTGGAATTCCATCAATTGAAAAATTAGTAGCAGAGATGGATGGTTACATTCCGGTACCAGAACGTCCTGTTGACCAACCATTTTTAATGCCAATTGAAGATGTTTTCTCAATTTCAGGGCGCGGTACTGTCGTTACTGGTCGAGTTGAGCGTGGCGTTGTAAAAGTGAATGAAGACATTGAAATTGTCGGGATTAAAGACACACAAAAGACCACATGTACTGGCGTGGAAATGTTCCGCAAATTACTTGATGAAGGTCAAGCAGGCGACAACGTAGGTGTATTATTACGCGGAACCAAACGCGAAGAGGTTGAGCGTGGTCAAGTTCTATGCAAACCAGGTTCAATTACGCCACATACTCACTTTGAGGCAGAAGTTTATGTCTTAAGTAAAGATGAAGGCGGTAGACATACACCATTTTTTGCTAATTATCGGCCACAGTTTTATTTCCGGACTACAGATGTGACAGGCGCCGTTGAGTTACCATCAGGGACAGAAATGGTCATGCCTGGTGATAACATCAAGATAAAGGTAAAACTAATAGCCCCAATTGCGATGGAAGATAACTTACGTTTTGCAATAAGAGAAGGAGGCCGTACCGTAGGTGCGGGCGTTGTCTCTAAAATTATTGAGTAAATAGAGGTAGCTTATTTTAAATATTAAATAGGCCAGTAGCTCAATTGGCAGAGCGGCGGTCTCCAAAACCGCAGGTTGGGGGTTCGATTCCCTCCTGGCCTGCCATTTGAAACACTATTTATATTGATTAAGGACTAAATTAATTAGTTTATGAATTCGGATATAGAAGCCAGTAACGAAAAATTGGATACATTTAAGCTTGGATTAGCGCTATTAATTGTAATAGCCGATTTGGTCGGTTTTTATGTATACACTGATTACTCGTTGTTATTTAGAGTTATCGCTTTACTTGCAGGCGGCGGCATTAGTATTGCAATAGCCTTACAAACTGCAAAAGGACGGCAAATATGGAGCTATTTCCATGATGCTCAAATTGAAGTACGCAAGGTTGTATGGCCGACGAGACAGGAGACGATACAAACAACCTTAATAGTTGTAGTAATGGTTATTTTAGTTGCAATTATACTTTGGTTATTAGATATGTTTCTGGGTTGGTCAATTGGTTTATTGATGGGGCATGGTAGCTAACTTATGACTCAGAAATGGTATGTAGTTCACGCGTACTCTGGCTTTGAAAATCAAGTAAGGCGGACTTTACAGGAAAGAATTGAAGATAGCGGTCTTAATGATATGTTTGCAGAAATTCTCGTGCCAACGGAGGAAGTGGTTGAGATGCGAGATGGTAAAAAACGTAAAAGTGATCGGAAGTTCTTCCCGGGCTATGTTTTAGTAAAAATGGAAATGAACGAAGATACATGGCATTTAGTAAAAGAAGCACCGAAAGTACTTGGTTTCATTGGTGGCACAAGCGATAAACCAGCTCCGATAACAGATAAAGAGGCCGATGCAATTTTACAGCGGGTTGAAGAAGGTGTTGACAAACCGAGACCTAAAATTTTATTCGAACCAGGAGAGGTTGTTAGGGTTAAAGAAGGCCCTTTTACTGACTTTAATGGTGTTGTTGAAGAAGTGAATTATGAAAAAAGTCGTTTAAGAGTATCCGTTTTAATTTTTGGGCGTTCTACACCAGTTGAACTTGAATTTGGACAAGTTGAAAAAGAATAATTTTTAAATTGAGTTTTATTTTAAAGTAATCAATTAAGATTAATTACTTTATGTTTTTGAGACAAGGGGAGCCGAAAGGCGCTTGTACCCGTATAAGGATAGTAAGTGATGGCTAAGAAAATTCAGAGTTACATAAAGTTACAGGTGCCTGCTGGACAGGCAAATCCAAGCCCCCCTGTAGGACCAGCCTTAGGCCAGCATGGCCTAAATATTATGGAGTTTTGTAAAGCATTTAATGCTCAAACGCAAAATGTGGAACCAGGATTACCCGTGCCTGTAATTATCACCGTTTATTCCGACAAGAGTTTTACTTTTGTTAGCAAAACTACCCCAGCCTCTATACTTTTAAAAAAGGCGGCGGGGATCAAAAGTGGTAGCGGTACACCAAATAGTAATAAAGTTGGTAAAGTGAATAGGTCACAGCTCGAAGAAATTGCTAAAACAAAAGAACCCGATTTAACGGCAGCTAGTGTTGATGCGGCTGTAAGAACAATAGCGGGAACTGCTCGTAGTATGGGTATCGAAACTGATATTAAGGCGAAATCATAGTGGCTAAATTATCTAAACGTATTCATGTTTTTCAGGATAAAGTCGAAAAAGGCAAATATTATTCTGTTCAAGATGCCGTGAATTTACTAAAAGAAGTTTCATCGGTAAAATTTGATGAGTCAGTTGAAGTTGCAGTTAACTTGGGAGTTGATGCACGCAAATCAGACCAACAGGTACGTGGTTCAACCGTCTTACCAAAAGGAACTGGGAAAACTGTCAGAGTTGCGGTATTCGCAGAAGGTGAAAATGCAAAGATAGCTAAAGCAGCCGGGGCAGATACGGTAGGTTTTGAAGACCTAGCGAAGGCAATGCAGGAAGGGGACATCAATTACGGTGTTGTGATAGCTACACCTGACGCAATGCCGATTGTTGGTAAGCTCGGCAAGGCTTTAGGTCCTCGCGGTTTAATGCCAAATCCAAAGGTTGGCACAGTAACTAAGGATGTTGAACAAGCAGTTAAAAATGCGAAGGGCGGACAGGTACGTTATAGAACTGATAAGAATGGCATTATTCACTGCGTAATAGGCAAGGTTTCTTTTGATTCTGATTCATTAATCGAAAATTTACATACACTATTAACGGATTTGGTAAAAATAAAACCAAGTAGCGCTAAAGGCGCTTATCTAAAAAAATTAAGTTTATCAACAACGATGGGTCCTGGTTTATTGATAGATCAGGCTAGTTTATCAATTTAAATAATAAGGCTGAATTAAACGATTTGTGGAGAATTATAAACGCTACTCGAAATTAGTTTTTTATTGGTAGTGTTTTTTTAAAGACTTTGTGATTGGTAGTTAACTACCAGACGTCAAAGACCGTGGGCGACATTCTTTTTTAGATGTCTTAATGGAATTAAACTTTGCCCACGCAGGCGGTGTTAGCAGATAACAGGATAATTTTATTTGTCACCGTAAACCGTCTATTTGGGAGTTATTTTTGAATAGATTATTAAATCAATGTATGCAGTTCAGATTATGCGTATATGAATTTGTAACAAAGGAGGCGAAGAGTGGGTCTTACTCTTGATGCAAAAAAAGCAATTATCGAAGAGGTGAATAGTATTGCTACAGAAGCTCCTTCTGCGATCGCGGCCGAGTATATTGGTTTAACAGTGACTGAAATGACTGAACTGCGTAATGCAGCACGCGAAGCAGGAGTTTACCTAAAGGTGGTGCGTAATACTCTTGCACGTCGAGCGCTAGAAAATACTCAATTTGAGTGTATGCGCAATAACTTAGTCGGACCATTACTATTAGTATTTTCAAATAATGAACCTGGAAGTGCAGCGAAAGTTGTTCGCAATTTTGCAAAAGACAATAAAAAACTCGCGGTTAAGCTTATTTCTTTAGATGGAAATCTTTTAGAGCTATCTGAAATTTCTAAACTTGCAAGTTTGCCATCACTTGATGAGGCACGCGCTACGTTACTTGGGTTATTTAACTCACCACTTACTAAATTTGTTCGTACCCTATCAGAGCCCACTGCAAAATTTGCAAGAGCGCTTGGTGCGCAACGCGACAAACAGTAGGTGATGTGAGAAATATGTATAACAGAATTTAGTATTTTTTATTGGAGGATTATCAAAATGGCAGTTTCTCGTGAAGAAATTAAAGAAGCGCTCGGCAAGATGCCGGTGCTTGAACTTGTCGATCTTATCAAAGAACTCGAAGATGAATGGGGTGTATCAGCGGCAGCACCAGTGGCTGTTGCGGCCACACCTGTAGCCGGCGAAAGTGCTGGAGCGGAAGAAGCAAAAACTGAGTTTGATGTCATATTATCAAGTATGGGCGACAACAAGGTTGGTGTAATTAAAGCAGTTAGAGCGACAACGGGTCTTGGTCTTAAAGAAGCAAAAGAACTTGTTGAGGGAGCACCTGCAACCGTAAAAGAAGCCGTGGGCAAAGAAGAGGCAGAGGATATTAAAAAACAGCTAGAAGAAGCTGGTGCGTCGGCTGAACTAAAATAGTTTTAATTGTTAAAGCTCAACAAAACAAAAAATTGAAACGGGGCTCACATAGCACCCGTTGGTTTTTTGCGTGCATCGATATTATAAAGCAAACACTAACGAGGAAATCTAATGGTCTATTCATACACTGAAAAGAAGCGTATTCGAAAGGATTTTGGGAAGCGTCCCAGTATACTCGAGGTACCTTATTTGGTTGAGACCCAACTTGCGTCATTTGGACAATTTTTACAAGCCGACATAGACCCGGATAAAAGAAAAGATAATGGGCTTCAGGCAGCATTCAAATCTGTTTTCCCAATCGTCAGTTTCTCAGGCAATGCAGCACTAGAATACGTTAGTTATAAGCTAGGTAATCCGGTGTTCGATGTTAAAGAATGCCAACTTAGAGGTTTGACCTATGCTGCGCCATTACGAGTTAGTGTGCGTCTTGTAATTTATGATAAGGAAGCTGGACTAAATAATAAAGTTGTAAAAGATATAAAAGAGCAGGAAGTCTACATGGGTGAGATGCCTTTGATGACCGATACAGGTACTTTTGTTATTAATGGAACGGAACGTGTGATTGTTTCTCAGATGCATCGTTCACCAGGTGTTTTTTTCGAACATGATAAAGGAAAAACACATTCATCAGGAAAATTGCTTTATTCAGCCCGTGTTATACCTTACCGTGGTTCATGGTTAGATTTTGAATTTGACGCAAAGGATCTGGTTTATTGCAGAATTGATAGACGGCGTAAAATTCACGCTACTATTTTATTGCGCGCATTAGGCTATACCACTGAAGAAATTCTTAATTTTTTCTTTGATACTGATACTTTCGAAATATCGACTAAAGGCGTAAAGAATACTATTGATGAAGAAACAGGAGAAATTGAATTTGGAGATATCACTTTTCATTTGATTCCTGAACGCCTACGCGGACAAACAGCAGCTTTCGAAATAAAGAATAAAAGAACAGTTATTGTCGAAAGAGATCGTCGTATTACAGCCCGTCATATTAAACTAATTGAGAAGGCAGGATTGACCTCTTTAACTATCCCTGCTGATTATCTAATTGGCAAAGTAATAGCCAAAGATATTATTGACGAAGAAACAGGAGAAATTGAATATTCTGCGAACCATGAAATTACAGAAGAATCATTAGAGGGGATTCTTAGTCATCCTGGGCAAAAAATTGAAACAATTTATACGAATGATTTAGATAATGGTTCTTTTATTGCGGATACATTAAGAGAAGACTCCACAACAAATCAGCTAGAAGCGCAAGTCGAGATTTATCGTATGATGCGACCAGGTGAGCCACCAACAAAAGATGCTGCTGAAAATTTATTCAAAAATTTATTTTTTAACCCCGACCGTTACGATCTATCAGCTGTAGGCAGAATGAAATTTAATAGACGAGTAGGCGCTAAAGATATTACTGGTGAAGGGATATTATCAAATCAAGATATTATTGATGTGTTGAGAGTGTTGATTGATATACGAAATGGGAAAGGAACTATAGATGATATTGACCATCTTGGTAACCGTCGTATCAGAAGCGTTGGCGAAATGGCAGAAAATCAATTTCGTGTTGGACTTGTTAGAGTTGAACGCGCGGTAAAGGATCGATTAAGTCTTGCTGAATCAGAAGGTTTGCTCCCACAAGAAATAATTAATGCGAAACCTGTAGCAGCTGTTATAAAAGAATTTTTTGGTTCAAGTCAATTATCCCAATTTATGGATCAAAATAATCCCTTATCAGAAATTACTCATAAGCGACGAATTTCTGCGCTTGGCCCTGGAGGCTTAACACGAGAACGCGCTGGATTTGAGGTTCGTGATGTCCATCCAACACATTATGGTCGTGTTTGTCCAATTGAAACACCCGAAGGCCCAAATATAGGATTGATAAATTCTTTAGCTGTCTATGCGAGAACAAATGAATATGGTTTTCTAGAAACACCATATCGAAAAGTTTTAGATGGAATAGTAAATGATGAGATCGAATTTTTATCAGCTATTGAAGAGGGTGATTTTATGATAGCACAGGCAAGTGCGACCATAGATGAAAAGGGAAAATTGGTTGATGAACTTGTCTCTTGTCGATATAAAAATGAGTTTACGATGTCCACCCCCGATAAAATAAATTTTATGGATGTCTCACCTAGGCAAATAGTTTCAGTTGCTGCGTCGTTAATACCATTTTTAGAACATGATGATGCTAATCGCGCCTTAATGGGGTCCAATATGCAGAGACAAGCAGTACCAACACTGCGTACGGATACTCCATTGGTTGGCACTGGTATGGAAAGAAGAGTTGCAATTGATTCTGGTGTAACTGTGATTTCTGTTCGAGGAGGTATCGTTGATTCAGTTGATGCCAGCAGAATCGTAGTTCGTGTTAATGATAAAGAAACAATAGAAGGGGAACCCGGTGTCGATATTTATAATCTAACTAAATATACACGTTCAAATCAGAACACATGCATTAACCAAAAACCTTTAGTTAAGCCTGGAGACAAGATCGAAAAAGGCGACGTATTAGCAGACGGTCCGTCGACAGATAAGGGAGAATTGGCGCTAGGACAAAATATGCTAGTAGCTTTTATGCCGTGGAATGGTTATAACTTTGAAGATTCTATCTTATTGTCAGAACGATTAGTTAAAGAAGATCGTTTCACAACAATACATATTGAGGAGTTAACCTGTGTGGCTCGTGATACGAAACTTGGTTCAGAGGAAATTTCTTCTGATATTCCAAATGTTAGCGAAAGCGCTCTTAATAAGCTTGATGAGTCAGGAATTGTTTTCATTGGTGCCGAGGTAAACGTTGGAGATATTCTGGTTGGCAAGGTAACACCAAAAGGAGAGACTCAGCTTACTCCTGAAGAAAAATTGTTACGTGCTATCTTTGGAGAGAAAGCATCAGATGTTAAAGATACATCTCTACGTGTTCCTTCAGGCATGAACGGTACCGTCATTGACGTTCAAGTTTTTACTCGGGATGGCGTTGAAAAAGATACTCGCGCACTTGAAATTGAAGAATCAGAGTTAAATAGTGTAAGGAAAGATTTAAATGATCAATTAAGGATAATGTCTGATGGAGTTTATCAGCGTATTGAGAAGTTGTTATTAGGTAAAGTTGTACAAGGAAAATCATCTCTATTGAACTCAGGAGATAAAATAACCCAGGATCATCTTAATCAAATTTCTCGTGAGAAATGGTTTGAGATTAACATTAAGAATGACACTGTTAACAAGCAACTCGAACGTGCATCAGAGCAACTTGATATATTGAAAAAAGACTTTGATAGACAATTCGAAGAAAAAGAAAAGAAATTAACTTCTGGTGATGATTTAGCTCCAGGTGTATTGAAAATGGTTAAAGTTTATCTTGCTGTTAAACGACGTATTCAGCCGGGCGATAAGATTGCTGGTCGACATGGCAACAAGGGTGTTATTTCAACAATTGTTCCTGTAGAAGATATGCCTCATATGGAAGATGGAACACCTGTAGACGTTGTATTAAATCCACTTGGCGTTCCTTCTCGAATGAATGTCGGACAGGTTTTAGAAACCCATTTAGGTTGGGCAGCGAAAGGCATTGGCCTCAAGATTGGGAAAATGCTTGAACGAAGAGCTCAAACTATTGAGATACGCAAATTTTTAGACAAAGTTTATAACGGTAGTGGTAAAACTGAAGAATTAGATTCATTTTCAGATGATGAAATTACAGAATTGGCAAAAAATCTTAAAGGTGGGGTACCTTTAGCCACTCCAGTTTTTGATGGCGCAAGTGAAGAAGAAATTAAACAGATGCTGAAACTTGCTGGATTACCAGAGGATGGTCAGTCATGGTTATGGGACGGAAGAACTGGCGATCGTTTTGACCGAAAAATTACAGTTGGCTATATGTATATCTTGAAATTAAATCACTTAATCGATGACAAGATGCATGCACGTTCAACCGGACCTTATAGTTTAGTAACGCAGCAACCTTTGGGCGGTAAGGCACAGTTTGGGGGGCAACGTTTTGGTGAAATGGAGGTGTGGGCTCTTGAGGCATATGGTGCCGCATATACATTACAGGAAATGCTTACTGTTAAATCAGACGATGTTAATGGCCGTACTAAGATGTATAAAAATATTGTTGATGGAAATCACCATATGGAAGCAGGTATGCCCGAGTCCTTTAATGTACTCGTTAAAGAAATTAGATCACTTGGAATTGATATAGAGCTCGATACATAAATCAACGAGAAATAAAGAGTAAAAGAAATTAATAATTTATTGATTTGATTTTCGGTTAAATATCCGAAAAAATCACCGAGGAGGTAAACCTTGAAAGACTTACTTAAGCTATTAAAGCAACAGGGACAGACTGAGGAATTTGATGTAATAAAAATCGGATTAGCCTCCCCTGAGAAAATTCGTTCATGGTCTTTTGGGGAAGTAAAGAAACCAGAAACAATAAACTACAGAACTTTTAAGCCAGAACGTGACGGTCTTTTTTGCGCTAAGACTTTTGGTCCAATTAAAGATTATGAGTGTCTATGTGGAAAATATAAAAGACTTAAACACAGAGGAGTTGTCTGTGAAAAATGTGGTGTCGAAGTAACTCTCTCAAAAGTTAGGCGTGAACGCATGGGCCATATTGAGCTCGCAACGCCGATCGCTCATATTTGGTATCTAAAATCCTTGCCTTCGAGAATGGGATTAATGCTTGATATGACTTTACGTGAAATTGAGAGAATTCTTTATTTTGAGGCATACGTTGTTGTTGAACCAGGCATGACAGAACTTGAACGTGGCCAAATGCTTACCGAAGAAAATTATTTGGAAGCACTTGAAAATTATGGCGATGAATTTGAAGCTAGAATGGGGGCGGAAGCTATTCGTGAATTACTTCTTTCCATTGATCTTGAACACGAAGTTCAAACATTACGCGAGGAAATTCCAAAGACAAACTCGGAAACAAAGTTACGTAAATTAACTAAACGATTAAAATTATTAGAAGCTTTTATGAACTCTGGTAATAAACCAGAGTGGATGGTTATGAAGGTTTTACCAGTACTGCCCCCCGAATTAAGACCTTTAGTCCCACTTGATGGCGGTCGTTTTGCAACATCCGATCTTAATGATTTATATAGGCGTGTAATCAACAGGAACAACCGCTTAAAACGTTTACTGGATTTAAATGCACCAGATATCATTGTGCGTAATGAAAAACGTATGTTGCAAGAGTCCGTTGATGCTTTACTTGATAATGGTAGACGTGGTCGTGCTATTACAGGAACTAATAAACTTCCATTAAAATCATTAGCAGATATGATTAAAGGAAAACAAGGACGGTTCCGCCAGAACCTACTAGGTAAACGAGTTGATTATTCAGGTCGTTCCGTCATTGTTGTGGGTCCAACTTTACGTTTACATCAATGTGGAATTCCTAAAAAAATGGCTCTGGAATTATTTAAGCCATTCATCTTTAGTAAATTGGAAAGACGGGGTTTAGCCACAACAATAAAAGCGGCTAAGAAATTAGTTGAACGTGAAGGAACAGAAGTTTGGGATGTTTTAGAAGAAGTAATTCGTGAACACCCGGTAATGCTTAATCGTGCCCCAACACTTCATAGATTAGGTATACAAGCTTTCGAACCAGTATTAATTGAAGGAAAAGCAATTCAATTACATCCGCTAGTGTGTACAGCTTTTAATGCAGATTTTGATGGTGATCAAATGGCTGTGCATGTCCCATTATCTATTGAGGCCCAACTCGAAGCACGAACACTAATGATGTCAACGAATAATATTCTATCTCCTGCTAATGGCGAACCGATCATTAACCCAACTCAAGATGTTGTTCTTGGTCTTTATTATTTAACGCGTGAATCGGATAGAGCAAAAGGCAGTGGAATGGCATTCTCTGATATTAATGAGGTGCATCGCGCATATCAAGCCCACCCTCGTGCACTTGATTTACAAGCAAAGATTCAGGTTCGTATTCGTGAAGAGAAAACTGATGAAAACGACGAAAAGAAAATTATATATACAAGATATAAAACTACTGCTGGACGCGCGTTATTATCTCGTATTTTACCTAGCGGATTATCATTTGATTATATCAATAAGTTATTAGATAAAAAAACTATTTCACAATTGATTAATACTAGTTATAGAAAACTAGGATTAAAAGATACTGTTATTTTTTCAGATCAATTGATGTACGCTGGTTTTAAGTACTCAACATATGCCGGTGTGTCGATTGGTGTTGAAGATATGGTGGTCCCGGAAAATAAAAGTGAAATTATTTCTAAAGCCGAAGAAGAAGTTAAAAACTTTCAGGAACAATATTCGTCTGGATTAATAACCGACGGAGAGCGTTATAATAAGGTTGTTGATATTTGGTCTCATACAAATGATGCCGTTGCAAAAGCGATGATGGATAAAATAGGAGAAGAAATTTACCTTGATGCCGAAGGTAAAGAAAAGAAAGAGATTTCAGGCAATTCAATTTTTATGATGGCTGATTCTGGCGCACGTGGTTCAGCTGCTCAAATAAGGCAATTAGCCGGTATGCGCGGGCTAATGGCTAAGCCAGACGGATCAATTATTGAAACGCCGATAACAGCTAATTTTCGTGAAGGACTTGATGTTTTACAGTATTTTATTTCAACTCACGGCGCGCGCAAAGGCCTTGCTGATACTGCGCTTAAAACAGCTAATTCAGGTTATTTGACTCGTCGTTTGGTTGACGTTGCGCAAGATTTAGTTGTGACGGAGGAAGATTGCGGTACTGTCGAAGGTCTTATTATGAACCCAATTATTGAGGGCGGCGATGTAATTGAGACTTTGAGAGACCGTATATTAGGTAGAGTGCTGGCTGCAAATGCGATCAATAGAAACGAAGAAGTGATTGCCGAGGTTGGCACCTTACTTGATGAATCTTGGGTGGATATTTTTGATGAAAAAGGTATTGACCAAGTTCTAGTTCGCTCTGCAATTACATGTGAGACTCGCTATGGTATATGTCGCAGATGTTATGGCCGTGATTTAGGTCGTGGACATCTTGTGAATAATGGAGAAGCAGTTGGAGTTATTGCCGCACAATCAATTGGAGAACCAGGCACACAGTTAACAATGCGTACGTTTCATATTGGCGGGGCGGCATCACGTGCAGCGGCGATAAGTAGTATTGAAGTAAAAAATGGCGGAACAATAAGCCTACAAAATGTAAAAATATTAAAACAAAAAGAAAGTGGAAATAATATTGTCAATTCACGATCAGGCGAGGTCGCAATTCTTGATGATACGGGTCGTGAAAGAGAACGTTATAAAATACCATATGGTGCGGTTTTAACGGTAAATAATGAAACAAATGTTGAATCTGGCCAACAAATAGCCTCATGGGATCCCCATACTCACCCAGTTATATCTGAAGTCGATGGTAAGGTTTTATTTTCCGATATTGAGGAAGGTGTAACAGTTACTCGATATACTGATGATATTACTGGTTTAACGGATACCGTTATTATGGATCCAAAACAACGACCTTCGAGCGCAAAGGACATGCGACCAGTTGTTAAGTTGGTAGACGCTAAAGGAGATGAACTTAAAATTCCAGGAACTGATCATGATGCTCATTACTTACTTCCACCGAGAGCAATCATTAACGTAAGTGACGGTAAAGAAGTTAATATTGGTGACGTGATTGCACGCATTCCACAAGAGTCATCTAAAACCAGAGATATAACTGGCGGTTTACCAAGAGTAGCGGATTTATTTGAAGCACGTAAACCCAAGGAACCTGCAGTATTAGCTGAGATTAGCGGTACAATCAGTTATGGCAAAGAAACAAAAGGGAAAGAAAGAATTGTTATAACAGGTCAGAACGATGAGGTACATGAAGAACTGATCCCTAAGTGGCGACATATTAGTGTGTTTGAAGGCGAGCACGTAGAAAAAGGGGAAAGCATAGTCGATGGACCACCAACTCCACATGATATTCTTAAATTAAAAGGCGTTAAAGCCCTATCAAACTATATAAGCAGTGAAATACAAGATGTCTATCGTCTTCAGGGGGTAAAGATTAATGACAAGCATATTGAGGTTATTGTAAGACAAATGTTGCGTAAAGCAGAGATTACAGCTCCTGGAGATAGCTCTTTATTAAAAGGCGAGCAGTTGGAACGAACAAGAGTTTTGGAAGAAAATGAAAAACTTGAAGCTGATGGCAAAAAACCAGCTGAGTGGGAGCCTATTTTACTGGGTATTACGAAAGCATCACTTTTAACCGAATCCTTTATTTCTGCTGCATCATTTCAGGAAACAACAAGAGTTCTTACTGAAGCTAGTGTTAATGGCAAGCGGGATCAACTTCGAGGTTTAAAGGAAAATGTAATTGTTGGACGTTTAATCCCTGCTGGTTCTGGTCTTGCATCCCATATAGAGGCAAGAAAACAACATGAGCGTGAGCTAGAATCTGAGAAAGTGGCGGAAAATCTGGAGGATATGGAGATAGAAATAGCACCAACGGAGGCGACTTCTGAATCGATCGAAGGGACTACATCAGCATAACGTTATAAGTGGTAATCTTCTTGACATAATACTTACCAAAGACATAGAATCTCGCCTCTTTGACAGGCTTAGGTGCTTTTCCTAGCCTGTCGTTTTGCGTTAAGTACTGGAAAAATAGCAAATTTTGATAATTTGCTGGCATGCCAGGTAGTGCCTCAGGGATTTCAGAAGAAATTTGGACGTATGTCCGTACTGGAACTAGTAAGCATACATATATAAGTATCTACAGTTCGGATAAACGAGGTAATCTGCGCGTTTAATAAATTGAAAAATATGAAGTTTTTATGACAACAATAAATCAATTAGTTAGAAAACCACGTAAGCGACAGAATGCTAAAAGCAATGTGCCCGCACTAGAAGCGTGCCCTCAAAGACGTGGTGTATGTACACGCGTGTATACAACAACGCCAAAAAAACCAAATTCTGCATTAAGGAAGGTTGCCCGTGTAAGGCTTACTAATGGGCAAGAGGTAACGACGTACATAGGTGGCGAAGGCCATAATTTACAAGAACATTCCGTGATTTTGATTAGAGGTGGCCGAGTTAAGGATTTGCCCGGTGTTCGCTACCATACAGTGCGAGGCACTTTGGATACCTCTGGTGTTAGTGATAGACGAAGTGGGCGTTCAAAATACGGGGCAAAACGACCTAAGTCATAAAAAATACTAATTCAAGCCATAAACTTATAAAGATAAACACAGGAATTATTTGAAATATGTCTAGACGAAGAATTGCCGAGAAAACAACAATCCTACCAGATCCGAAGTATGGGGATATGGTCTTGGCAAAATTTATTAACATCATTATGCGTAGTGGTAAAAAATCAATTGCTGAGAAAATTGTTTATGGCGCGCTTAATAAAATTAATGATAAGGGAAGTACAGAGCCACTCGAAATTTTTAATAAGGCCCTTGAAAATATTAAACCTGTTGTTGAGGTAAAATCGCGACGTGTTGGCGGAGCAACGTATCAAATACCTGTAGAAGTAAAAACTGCACGCAGCATGACATTGGCAATGCGTTGGATTGTTGATGCCGCAAAAAATCGTAATGAGAAAGATATGGGCTCACGTTTAGCCGGTGAATTATTAGATGCCTCGGAGAATCGCGGGACAGCAATAAAAAAACGTGAAGATACGCACCGCATGGCAGAAGCGAATAAGGCTTTTTCTCATTTTCGTTGGTAAGAGATAGGTAAATTAAAATAAACATCATGACAAGAAATACGACAATTGAACACTACAGGAATATAGGGATTATGGCTCATATTGATGCCGGTAAAACAACAACAACTGAAAGGGTACTTTTCTATACAGGCGTTTCGCATAAAATTGGTGAAGTTCATGATGGAGCGGCAACAATGGACTGGATGGAACAAGAACAGGAAAGAGGGATCACAATCACTTCTGCTGCAACAACTTGTTTTTGGAAAGGAACGACATCACAATTTCCAGAGCATCGTATTAATATTATAGATACCCCAGGCCATGTTGATTTTACGATCGAAGTAGAACGTTCATTACGTGTTTTGGATGGCAGCTGCGCAGTATTTTGTGCTGTAGGCGGAGTTGAACCTCAATCTGAAACTGTCTGGCGCCAAGCAAATAAATATTCTGTCCCCCGTATTGCTTTTGTAAACAAAATGGATCGGGCTGGGGCTGATTATCTTCGAGTTGTAACACAGATAAGGGAACGTCTTAACACCAACGCCATTTCCATGCAATTACCAATTGGCGCCGAAGAAAATTTTAAAGGTGTGATTGATTTAGTAAAGATGAAAGCTATTTATTGGGAAGAAGAGAATATGGGGATTAAATTTGAAGAAAAGGATATTCCTCAAACAATGGAGAGCGAAGCAAAAAAACATCATGATCAAATAGTTGAGAGTGCAGCAGATGCAAATGAAAAACTCATGGAAGCATATTTGGAAATTGGAGATCTTTCCCAAGAACAAATAAAAGAAGGGATACGATTACAAACATTAACAAATGCGATTGTTCCAGTATTTTGTGGTTCTGCATTTAAGAATAAAGGGATTCAAACAATGCTAGATGCCGTTATTGAATATTTACCTTCTCCTATTGATGTACCGCCAATTAAAGGAATTTTAGATGATAAAAATGAATCAGAAGGCGAAAGGAAATCTTCTGACGATGATCCGTTTGCAGCATTAGCATTTAAAATAGCAACTGATCCTTTTGTTGGAACATTGACTTTTTTTAGGGTTTATTCAGGCGTCCTTAAATCAGGCGATACAGTCTACAATCCCGTAAAAGGAAGAAAAGAACGGGTAGGCCGAATATTGCAGATGCATGCAAATAGTCGTGAAGAACTCAAAGAAGTACGTGCAGGGGATATAGCAGCAGCAGTTGGGTTAAAAGATATTGTCACTGGAGATACACTTTGCGATCAAAATAATATTATTACATTAGAACGAATGGAGTTCCCCGAACCAGTTATATCTGTCGCTGTTGAACCAAAAACTAAGCCTGACCAAGAAAAAATGGGGATAGCACTTGGTAAACTCGCACAAGAAGACCCATCATTTAGGGTGCATACTGACGAAGAGTCTGGGCAAACAATTATTTCAGGAATGGGTGAACTTCATCTTGAAATTATTGTTGATCGTTTAAAACGTGAATTTAAAGTTGAAGCCAACGTAGGAAAACCGCAAGTTGCATATCGAGAAACAATCCAAGCAACTCTTGAAAAGGTTGAAGGCAAATTTGTTAGACAATCAGGTGGACGCGGTCAATATGGTCACGTCGTATTCAAGATCGAGCCGAATAGAGCAGGAGAAGGTTTTGAATTTGTTAATGAAATTGTTGGTGGTGTAGTACCAAAAGAGTATATCCCAGCCGTTGAAAAGGGCGTCATCGAACAGATGGTAAATGGAATCATTGCCGGATATCCAGTAGTAGATGTTAAGGTTACTTTGCGTGATGGTTCTTATCATGATGTTGATTCTAGTGAAATGGCATTTAAAATTGCTGGTTCAATGGGATTTAAGGAAGGCGCACTTAAAGCAAAACCTGTCTTACTTGAACCGATCATGAAAGTCGAAATTGTAACGCCTGAAGAATATATGGGCACAGTAAATGGTGACCTGAATAGGCGTCGCGGAATCCTACAAGGCACAGATGAGACTCCCGCTGGAAAAGTGATACGTGCTGAAGTACCGCTTAGCGAAATGTTTGGATATGCAACCGATCTTCGTTCCGCAACTCAAGGACGTGCAGTTTATACAATGGAATTTGAAAAATATAATGAAGTTCCGGCAAATATTACTGAAAGCATTACTAACAGAAATTGAATTATCAATAACTATAATTATTTGAGAATAAAAATGGCCGAACAACAAAGAATCAGAATACGTCTTAAAGCATTTGACCATCGGTTGATTGATCAATCTACAAAAGAGATTGTTGAAACGGCTCAGCGTACTGGCGCCCAAATTAAAGGCCCCATACCGTTACCAACCAAAAAAGAGCGTTTTACTGTTTTAATTTCACCTCATGTTAATAAGGATGCTCGTGATCAATACGAGATTCGAACACATAAACGTTTAATGGATATTATAAACCCAACAGACAAAACAGTGGACGCGTTGATGAAGCTTGATCTGGCTGCGGGTGTTGATGTTCAAATTAAACTTAATTAGTAAAAATAAACTGGAACTGTGGAAATGACAATTGGAATTGTAGGGAGAAAATGCGGGATGACACGTCTTTTTATGGATGATGGTGTTTCTATTCCTGTCACAGTGGTAGAGGCGTCGCCAAATCATGTCACCAGTTTACTAACCCAACAAGATAAGGGTTATAGCGCAGTTCAGGTTTCATGGGGAGTAAAAAAATCTACTTCGTTAACAAAATCAGAAGCTGGGAATTATGCAAAAGCAAATGTTGAGACAGGAGAAGGGCTTTTGGAGTACAGAGTTACTACAGAAGAACTTGAGCAATACTCGCCTGGGGCAGAAATAAAAGTTGATATTTTTGAAGCAGGGCAGAAAGTTGACGTTACCGGGACATCTAAAGGTAAAGGTTTTTCTGGCGTCATCAAGCGTCATAATTTTAGCCACCAACGAAATACCCATGGCAACTCATTGTCACATCGTGCTCCAGGATCTATAGGTCAGTGCCAAACTCCTGGAAGAGTTTTTAAAGGAAAAAAAATGGCTGGTCATCTTGGGGATGTAAAACGCACCACTCAAAATCTTGAGATTGTTCGGATTGATAGTGAGCGCAATCTCCTACTAATAAAGGGAGCAATTCCTGCAAGTAAAGGTGGCAGCGTTATTATTAAGCCATCAATAAAAATAACTAAAAATACTAAGCAAGAATCAAACGAACAAAAAACAGCGCCTAAGCAAGAATCAAACGAACAAAAAACAGCGCCTAAGCAAGAATCAAACGACTGAGCAATTTAATTATGAAGCTTAAAATTGAAAAATCAGGTAAGAAACAAGCAAGCACTATGAGTGTTGCCGATAACGTTTTTGCCGCTAAATTTAATGAACCGCTGATTCATCAAGTTTTAGTTTCGTATATGGCAGGTTCTCGCTCAGGGACAAAAGCTCAAAAATCACGTTCAGAGGTTAGAGGTGGCGGGAAAAAGCCATGGCGTCAGAAAGGAACTGGTCGCGCAAGAGCCGGCACTATTCGAAGCCCGATATGGCGTGGCGGTGGAGTTACTTTTGCTGCTAAATCACGAGATTTTAGTAAAAAAATTAATAAGAAAATGTTTCGTGGCGCGATGCGTTCAATTTTTTCTGAACTTGTTCGCCAAGAAAGATTTGTTTGTGTCGATGAATTCGATGTATCTGAGTCAAAAACAAAATTAGTTAAAGAGAAATTAGAGAAACTTGGCCTTAAAGAAGTATTAATTATCACAGAAGGGTTAAGTGAAAATCTTTATTTAGGCGTTAGAAATATTCCAAAGGTCGATGTTATGGATAGTAACGAGATCGATCCGTATTCATTGATTGGTTTTGAAAAAGTTTTAATAACACAGGCTGCAGTTGAAAAAGTAGAGGAATGGTTGTCATGAGTCAACAATCAATAATGTCTGTATTATTAGAGCCAAAAGTTACTGAAAAATCTAGCATGATTGGTGAATTAAATAATCAATATGTATTTAAAGTTTCAAAAAATGCGACAAAACCTGAAATAAAAAAGGCGGTCGAATTAATGTTTGAAGGGGCTGAAGTAGAATCAGTTCAGGTTGCAAATGTAAAAGGTAAAAGAAAGATTTTTAAACGATTACCAGGACAACGCGCTAATTGGAAGAAAGCGTATGTTAAGTTAAAGCCTGGTTTTGATATTGATTTTATGGGTACCGGGTAAGGGCGAGGCTTGAAAGAATGGTATTAATTAATCCAAAACCGACATCTGCTGGCCGTCGTTCAATGATTAAAGTGGTCAGTCCGGAGCTTTATAAAGGCAAGCCTTACGAACCTTTATTGGAAAAACAGAATAAATATGCAGGGCGAAATAATAACGGTCGGATAACAGTACGACATCGTGGAGGAGGGTCTAAACAACGTTATCGTCTAATAGATTTCAAGCGCGATAAAGATGGGTTACTAGCTAAAATTGAACACATTGAATATGACCCAAATAGAACGGCACATATAGCATTATTATTATATGTCGATGGTGAAAGACGTTACATAATTGCGCCAAGTGGTATCAAGCCCGGCGACGAGGTAATGTCCGGGGCAGAGGCTGCGGTTCAGGTTGGTAATTGCATGCAAATGAAAGATATGCCTTTAGGTACAACTATTCATTGTATTGAATTGAAACCGGGCAAAGGTGCCCAGATTGCGCGAAGTGCAGGTTCATCAGCTCAGTTAGTTGCTAAAGAAGGCCATCATGCAACAGTCAGATTACGTTCTGGTGAAATGCGTAAAATACTATCTGAATGTCGAGCCACAATTGGTGAAGTTAGTAATGCTGAACATCAATTACGTTCATTAGGTAAAGCAGGAGCAAAACGTTGGCGCGGTATACGCCCAACTGTTCGTGGTGTTGCGATGAATCCAGTTGATCATCCACACGGAGGAGGAGAAGGACGTACTTCTGGAGGACGTCATCCAGTGAGCCCGTGGGGGACACCAACGAAAGGTTATAAAACAAGAAAGAATAAACGAACTGATAACCTAATTGTTCGTAAAAGAAAATTACAGAGAGAGGAATAGTGGCACGTTCAATTAAAAAAGGACCGTTCGTTGATTATCATCTTCTAAAAAAAATAGAAGTCGCAAAAGAAACAAACGATAAACGCCCAATTAAAACTTGGTCGCGTCGTTCAATGGTGATGCCCGAAATGATTGGCCTCACAATTGCTGTACACAATGGCCGTGATCATATACCTATTTATGTTTCTGAAAATATGGTGGGGCATAAATTAGGCGAATTTGTACTTACTCGTACATTTCGCGGCCATTTTGCAGATAAAAAAACATAAATATTAGAAATATAAAAAATGACAACATCAGCAACATTAAAGTTTACACATTTGGCACCGCAAAAAATGCGTTTGATAGCAGATCAAATACGCGGTATGTCAGCAGATCGCGCAGTTACTTTGCTTTCATTTAGTGATAAAAAAGGAGCAAAGATTGTTAAAAAAGTACTCGAATCAGCAATAGCAAATGCTGAAAATAATGATGGCGCTGATATTGATGAGCTTAAAATAACGTCAGTGGAAGTAAATCAAGGCCCAACAATGAAGCGGTTACGTCCACGTGCTAGAGGAAGAGCCGATAGAATTATAAAAAGAACTAGTCATTTAATTGTGAAAGTTTCTGAAAACGGGGAACAATAAGTCTTATGGGTCAAAAAGTACATCCAATAGGAATGCGTCTTGGTATTGTTAAAGATTGGACATCAACTTGGTATGCAGACAGTAAAAACTATGCTAATTATCTTAATGCGGATATAAAGGTTCGTGAGTATCTGCGTAAGAAGTTAGCTAATGCGTCTGTTAGCCGTATTCAAATTGAAAGACCAGCAGGTAATGCCCGAGTAATTATTTACACAGCCCGACCTGGAATTGTAATAGGTAAAAAGGGTGAGGATATTGAGCGACTTCGTTTAGAAATTTCGAATATGATGGGTGTGCCTACACATGTTAGCGTCGAAGAAATTCGTAAACCTGAATTAGATGCGTTTCTTGTGGCGGAGAGTGTGGCCCAACAAATTGAGAGACGCATAATGTTCCGAAGAGCTATGAAGCGCGCCGTTACAAATACAATGCGATTAGGAGCGGAAGGTATCAAGATTACCGTAAGCGGCAGATTAAATGGAGCAGAAATAGCACGTACTGAATGGTATAGAGAAGGCCGAGTACCTCTGCATACATTACGCGCTGATATTGATTATGCAACAACTGAAGCAAGCACAACATATGGCATCATTGGGGTAAAAGTATGGCTCTTTAAAGGTGAAATCTTTGGTCATGAAAAAAATACAGAAGAACAAAATGAAAACGAGGTTACGACAAGTAAATAACAGGAATTAGATGTGTTACAACCAAAAAGAACAAAATTCAGGAAACAAAATAAATCACGCAATCGCGGTTTAGCAACGATTGGTAATAAAGTGAGTTTTGGAGAGTATGGCCTAAAGGCGGTTGGAAGAGGGCGTATTACAGCTCGCCAAATTGAGGCTGCTCGACGAGCGCTCACACGAAAAGTAAAACGTGGTGCAAAAGTTTGGATTAGAATTTTTCCTGATAAGCCGATTACAAAAAAACCTTTAGAAGTTCGTCAAGGCAAAGGGAAAGGAAGTGTTGAGTATTGGGTTGCTCAAATTCAGCCTGGCAAAATGCTTTATGAAATGGAAGGAGTCCCAGAGGAATTAGCACGCGAAGCTTTTCAGTTAGCAGCAGCAAAATTGCCGATTAAGACGACTTTTGTTGCAAGGACATTATTGTAATGAAAACATTAGAACTAAGAGATAAAACAAATGAAGAATTACAAACTTTATTGCTAGAAGAGTTGCGTTCTCAATTTAATTTACGCATGAGAAAGGGAACCGGACAATTAGATAAACCTAGTGAAATAAAAAAAACTCGACGAAATATTGCGAGAATTAACACAGTCCTTAATGAAAAAAAGATTTTCTCGGATAAGGAAAAATCATGAGTACAGAAGTATTAAAAAGCAAGACAGTAACAGGCACAGTTATTGGTTCAAAAATGGATAAAACTATTTCTGTACGTATTGAAAGAACTGTAAAGCATCCTCTTTATGGAAAATATATACGACGCTCAACAAAAGTAATGGCTCATGACGAAATTAATGAATGCAATGAAGGTGATGTTGTGATTATAGAATCATCACGTCCGTTATCTAAGAACAAATCATGGCGCTTACAGAAAGTTGTTAGTAAGGCACAAACCGTATAGAGATCGGGAGATAGAGCGCTAATGATACAGATGCAAACAATGCTTGATGCAGCAGATAATAGCGGGGCTCGTCGTTTGATGTGTGTAAAGGTTTTAGGTGGTTCAAAACGTCGATATGCAAATGTAGGTGATGTTATTAAGGTGAGCATTAAGGAAGCGATTCCTCGTGGAAAAGTAAAAAAAGGAGAAGTGTATAACGCAGTCGTAGTGCGTACTCGTAAAGGTGTTCGTAGAGGAGATGGTTCTTTGATACGTTTTGATGGTAATGCGGCGGTATTATTAAATACGCAGTTGCAACCGGTCGGAACCCGTATTTTTGGTCCTGTTACACGAGAATTACGCGGACTTAAGTTTATGAAAATTGTTTCTTTGGCGCCGGAGGTGCTCTAAAAATGAGTCGAGTCAAAAAAGGCGATGAAGTTATTGTGATAGCAGGCCGGGATAAAGGTAAACGAGGCGTTGTTTTGTCGGTTATGGATGAGGTTAACAAGGTAATTATTGAGAATGTTAATATGATAAAACGGCACACTAAGGGCAATCCAGCTCAAGGGGCTCCTGGTGGTATAGTCGAGAAAGAATCGCCAATTCACCAATCTAATGTGGCGATATGGAATCCAGTGACGAATAAAAATGACAGAATAGGATATAGACATTTAGAAGATGGTCAAAAAGTTCGTTACTTCAAGTCAAATAATGAAGTTGTGGATGTGTAGGAATTTTACTTATGACTACGCTACATGAACATTATAAGAATAACGTGATTAAAGAATTAACTGATCAATTTGGTTATAAATCGTGCATGCAAGTACCAAAAATAACTAAAGTCACTCTAAATATGGGTTTAGGAGAGGCTGTTGCTGACAAAAAAATTATCGAAAATGCGTTAGATGATATGACTAAGATCGCGGGACAAAAACCTATTGTCACTAAAGCTAGAAAATCTGTTGCAAATTTTAAAGTTCGTGAAGGATGGCCGATTGGATGCAAGGTTACATTAAGACGTCAGCGCATGTACGAATTTCTTGAACGCTTAATTTCTATAGCCATACCTCGTATTAGAGATTTCCGCGGTTTAAATGCAAAATCATTTGATGGGCGTGGTAATTATAGTATGGGAATTAAAGAGCAAATCATTTTTCCTGAAATTGATTTTGATAAGATAGACTCTCTTCGGGGAATGGATATAACAATTACAACTTCTGCGCGTACAAATGAAGAAGCACGGGCATTATTAACATCGTTTAAATTACCAATAAAGTCTTGAGGTTTATTTGATATGGCAAAGTCTTGTATGGTTAATCGCGAAATAAAAAGAATTCGTTTAGTTAGTAAATTTTCTGCAAAAAGAGCCGAACTAAAAGCAGTAATTAAGAATACATCATTAAGTGAAGACGAGCGTAGAGAGGCTCGTGAGAAATTAAATAAAATGCCCAGAGATGCTAGCCCAATACGTATACGTAACCGTTGTAATATAACAGGCCGGGCTCATGGATATTATAGAAAATTTGGATTAGGGCGAAATAAATTACGTGAAGCCGCAATGCGCGGCGATATACCTGGATTAGTTAAAGCAAGTTGGTGAAAAATTGAGAGAGAATTATAAATAATGAGTATGTCAGACCCAATTTCCGATATGTTAACGCGAATTCGTAATTCATTGCAGCGTTATAAACGCGATGTAAATATACCTTCATCAAAATTGAAAGTTGCGATCGCAAATATACTTAAACAAGAAGGCTATATCAAAGATTACAGAGTTGAAGAACACGATAATAGAGTAATATTAATTATTGAGTTGAAATACTTTGAAGGCAAGCCGGTTATAGAATCGTTAAAACGAATTAGTCGTCCTAGTCTTCGGTCCTATAAGTCGACTAATGCATTACCAAAAGTGATGGGCGGTCTTGGTATAGCAATTATTTCTACAGCAAAGGGTGTAATGACAGATAAATCAGCACGAGAGCACGGTATTGGTGGCGAAGTGTTGTGCTATGTATCATAAAAAAGGACTGAATTTATGTCGAGAATAGCAAATAACCCAATAAATATACCTACTGGTGTCGATGTTAATATAGTCGGAAATTTAGTAACGATTAAAGGAAATAAAGGAGAATTATCGCATACTATCCATCCTTTGATTAAGCTTGAGCAAATGGACAATGCATTGAAAACATCTACCAAGAACGATAGTAAGTTTGCTAAAGCACTTTCAGGAACAACACGCTCGCTTATTCAAAATATAGTAACAGGTGTAAGCGAAGGTTTTGAGCGTAAACTTGAAATTATTGGCGTTGGTTATCGTGCTGCAGTGTCGGGTAAAACATTAAATTTAACTTTGGGATTTTCACATCCGGTTGTTTTTAAAATACCCGAAGGAATTACAATTGAAACACCTAGTCAAACTGAAATTTTAATTAAGGGCAGCGATAAACAACAAGTAGGCCAAGTCGCTGCAAATATTCGTTCATACCGGCCACCCGAACCATATAAAGGTAAAGGAGTTCGTTATTCTGATGAGCGGATTATTCGTAAAGAGGCAAAGAAGAGTTAGTTAATATGAGTAAAAAAATAGATAGATTACGACGCGCAAAAAAGACACGAGCTAGAATTAAAAGACTCGGCACAGACCGTTTGTGTGTTCATAAAACAGCACGACATGTTTATGCGCAAGTCATCTCGTCAAATAGTTCGCAGGTGATTGTTAGCGCCTCGAGTTTAGATAAAGAAATTAAGAGCCAAATTAAATATAGTGGAAATGTTGAAGCTGCGACAATTGTGGGGGGAATTTTGGCTAAACGTGCTAAAAAAGCTGGTGTAACAAAAGTTGCTTTTGATCGTTCAGGTTTTAAGTTTCACGGCCGCATTCAAGCACTTGCAAAAGCTGCGCGTGAAAATGGTATGCAATTTTAAGAGATGAATTTATGAAATTAGAAAATTCAATAACGGGTAACGAAGATCTTCAAGAGAAGCTTGTGGCAGTTAATAGGGTTGCCAAAGTAGTTAAAGGAGGTCGTCAATTTGGTTTTGCAGCATTAACTGTCGTTGGCGATGGTAATGGACGAGTCGGTATAGGGCGAGGTAAATCTCGCGAAGTACCTCTTGCCATACAAAAGGCAATGGAAGATGCACGCCGTAGCATGGTCTCTGTATCAGTTAATGAAGGAACACTCCAATACGCAATTACCTCAGAATATGGTGCGGCCAAAGTCTATATGCAGCCAGCTTCAGAAGGTACCGGAATTATTGCGGGTGGTCCAATGCGAGCAGTTTTTGAGGTAGTAGGTATAAATAATGTTTTAGCAAAGTCGATTGGCTCAACAAATCCAATTAATGTAATTCGAGCGACTATTAAAGGACTTGAATTAATGTCTTCACCTGAGTATATAGCGGCAAAACGCGGAAAATCTATAAAAGAAGTAATTAGTTAATTATGGCCAAGAAAAAGAAAAAATCTGTTAGCAAGAAAAAGAAAGAATCTGTTAGCAAGAAAAAGAAAGAATCTGTTAGCAAGATAAAGATCACGCTAGTTAAAAGCGTTAATCGACGAACGAAACAACATAGATCTTGTGTTAGTGGGCTTGGTCTGCGCCGCATAGGACATAGCGTCATTGTTGACGACACACCAGAGATACGAGGCATGATTGACAAAGCATATTATTTGCTAGCTGTTGAGGAGGAAGCATAAACTGATGCGTTTAAATACACTTAAGCCTCACCCCGGATCAACTTCAAACGCAAAACGTGCCGGTCGCGGAATTGGCTCAACTATTGGTAAGACTAGCGGTCGCGGGCATAAAGGTCAAAAGTCTCGCGCTGGAGGGTATCATAAGGTTGGCTTTGAAGGCGGACAAATGCCGTTACAAAGACGTTTACCAAAAGTTGGATTTAGTTCTCGTATAAGTCGTGTTACGACTGAAATACGTTTACACGAATTAGCTAACTTAGATGCTGATGTTATCGATCTTCAATTGCTTAAATCAGCACATTTGATTAATAAAAATATATTGCGTGTGAAGATTATCTTGTCAGGAAAATTAGAGAAACCTATAACAGTAAAAGGTCTTATGGTTACGAAAGGCGCAAAAAACGCAATTGAAGCTGCTGGCGGGAAGGTAGAAGAATAAATGGCAAAATCTAATTCAGCAATTCCCGGAGGACTTGCCGGTCTTGGGCAATTAAAAGAACTACGACAACGACTTTTCTTTGTTTTGGTTGCTTTATTTGTTTATAGGGTTGCAACACATATCCCAGTTCCAGGGATTAATCCTGTTGCATTGGCTGAATTATTTAATCAGCAGCGAGGAACGATATTGGATATGTTTAATATGTTTTCGGGTGGAGCACTGAGTCGTTTTTCGGTGGTAGCGCTTGGTATTATGCCTTACATATCCGCATCAATTATTATGCAATTATTGTCAGTTGTTGATCCAAAATTAAAGCAGCTTAAAAAAGAAGGCGAAACGGGGCGTAAAAAAATTACGCAATATACTCGGTACGGCACAGTCATATTAGCGACGTTTCAAGCTTTTGGTGTTGCAATTGCATTGGAGGGGCAACAGGCAACAGGGCAAGCAGTTGTTATGGACCCAGGTATTGGATTTAGAGTAGTTGCAATTACCACACTAGTAACAGGTACGATGTTTTTAATGTGGTTGGGCGAGCAAATAACAGAGCGGGGGATTGGAAACGGTATTTCAATGATAATCTTTGCTGGTATTGTGGCAGGTTTGCCCTCTGCTATTGGTGGAACATTGGAGCTATCGAGAACAGGTGAAATGCATTTGTTAGCAGTGTTTGGATTATTTGCATTAGCAATCGCAGTGACCGGGTTTGTTGTTTTTGTAGAGCGAGGACAAAGAAGAATAACTGTTAACTATGCAAAACGGCAAGTTGGTAGAAAAATGTATGGTGGGCAGGCAAGTCATTTACCATTAAAGTTAAATATGGCCGGAGTAATCCCGCCGATATTTGCCTCAAGTTTGATATTATTTCCTGCTACAATTGCCGGTTGGTTTAGTCAAAGTGAGGGCATGGGCTGGTTGCAGGATTTTGCAACTACATTATCACCAGGCCAACCAATTTATGTTTTGTGTTATGCAGCAGGAATTATTTTCTTCTGTTTCTTTTATACGGCCATGGTATTTGATCCAAGTGAGACTGCAGACAATTTAAAAAAATCAGGAGCTTTTATTCCCGGCATGCGACCTGGGGAACAAACAGCAAATTATCTTGATAAAGTGTTAACAAAATTAACTCTCGCGGGCGCTGTTTATATAACTTCTGTTTGTTTATTACCTGAATTTCTCATAGTGAAATTCAATGTGCCATTTTATTTTGGCGGGACATCACTATTAATTATTGTCGTGGTCGTAATGGATTTTATGTCACAAATACAAGCGCATTTGATGTCTCATCAATATGAGGGACTTATGAAAAAGGCTAATCTAAAGGGGCATGGCAGACGTTAATTTAACGATCTGTATGGAGAAATATATGAAAGTTAGAGCATCAGTGAAAAGGATTTGTCGTAACTGCAAGATAATTCGACGTAACCGGGTTGTACGTGTAATTTGTTCTGATCCTCGCCATAAACAACGTCAAGGCTAAATTAAAAAAAATCAATGGAGATTGTAGAATAATGGCACGTATTGCAGGAGTTAACATTCCAGATAACAAGCATCTAAATATTGCTTTGACATATATATATGGCATTGGGCTTAATCGAGCTCAGAGTATTTGTAACACGCTAGGCTTGAAGTATTCAATCAAAGTAAATCAGTTGTCAGAACCTGATTTAGATAACATACGTACCGAGGTGGGCAAATTTAATCTTGAAGGTGATTTGCGTAGAGAAGTGTCGATGAATATCAAACGTTTAATGGACCTTGGCACAAATCGTGGAATTCGCCATCGTCGGGGATTACCAGTTCGAGGGCAACGTACTAGTACAAACGCGCGTACTCGTAAAGGCCCAAAGAAAATGATCAAAAAATAAATAGGTTTTAATATAATTATGGCAAAAACAGCAACAAAGAGTCGTAAACGTATAAAGAGAAATGTTCTCGATGGTATTGCTCATATACACGCTTCATTTAATAATACTATTATCACAATTACTGATCGCGAAGGTAATACACTTTCATGGGCTACTTCAGGTGGAAGCGGATTCCGCGGTTCACGTAAAAGCACTCCATTCGCCGCTCAAATTGCTTCCCAAAAAGCAGGGGAAGCTGCAAAAGAATTTGGTCTGGAGAACTTAGAAGTTTTTATAAAAGGTCCTGGGCCCGGTCGTGAATCAGCAGTTCGAGCACTTAACACAGTCGGATTTAAAATCACCAACATCACTGATGTAACTCCGATTCCGCATAATGGATGTCGTCCGCCTAAAAGGCGTCGAGTTTAACTCAGGAGTTTAATTATGGCACGTTATCTGGGACCAAAATGTAAACTTAGTCGGCGTGAAGGAACAGATTTATTCTTAAAAAGTCGTTCTAGACCAATCGAATCTAAATGTCAGATTGATAAGACGCCTGGAATGGGAAGTAAACGTCCAGGGAGGATGTCGGACTATGCTTTACAATTAAGAGAAAAACAAAAATTACGCCGTATTTATGGTGTTCTAGAAAAACAATTTCGCAGATATTATAAAGAAGCAGCTCGTCAGAAAGGATCAACTGGCGAGAATTTACTTCAGATTTTAGAATGTCGATTGGATAATGTTGTATATCGCATGGGCTTTGGCTCTACTCGCAATGAAGCGCGTCAATTAATAAGTCACAAAACGATTTTAGTTAATGATAAAAGCGTGAATATAGCTTCTTTTCAAGTAAGGCCAAGCGACAAAGTTACTGTTAGAGAAAAAAGTAAGAAGCAATTAAGGATTCAGGATGCCTTAAGTGTTGCAGAACAATATGGATTCCCCGATTGGGTTGAAGTTACCGCCAAGAGTATGGAAGGCGTTTTTAAATCTATTCCAGACAGAAGTGAACTTCCTTCTGAAATTAATGAACAGTTAGTTGTTGAGCTGTATTCTAAGTAATTAACGTGTGGAGGATTATCACGTATGTCAACGATAATTAAAGAATTGTTAAAACCGCGTAAATGCCAAGTAGAGGAAATAAATAGTACTTCTGCAAAAATTATTATTGAACCATTAGAAAGAGGTTTTGGGCACACACTTGGTAATGCATTACGTCGAGTTTTATTATCATCAATGCCAGGTTGTGCTGTCACTGAGCTTGAGATTATTGAGCCTGAAGTATTGCATGAATACACAACAATGGAAGGTGTTCAGGAAGATGTTACGGATATTATTCTCAATCTTAAGGGTCTTGCTATTATTATGCATTCAAAGGATGAGGCAACACTAACTCTGAAGAAAAGCGGCCCAGGAGAAGTATGCGCAAGAGATATTACTGTTGATCATGATGTGGAAATTGCAAATCCTGATCACCCAATTGCTAATTTAACGAAAGCAGGACAATTAAGCATGGTCATGAAGGTCGTTCGTGGCCGCGGTTACAAGCCTGTTATTGTTGGCGGGAAAGACGAAGTTGAACAAACTATTGGAAAAATAAAATTAGATGCTTCGTTTAGTCCGGTTAGTCGTGTTTCATATGATGTAGGTAATTCACGAGTTGAGCAACGCACTGACTTAGATAAATTAATTATAGAATTAGAAACAGACGGGACAATTGATCCAAATGATGCTATTCGTGAGGCAGCAACAATATTACGTTCCCAGTTAGTTATTTTTGTTGATCTTGAAGCGGAAGAAGCAATTGAAGCAAGCAAAAATAGTGAGCCCGAAGTAGACCCAATTTTATTACGACCAGTTGATGATTTAGAGTTAACTGTACGTTCTGCAAACTGCTTGAAAGCAGAAAGCATTTATTATATTGGTGATTTGATTCAGCGCACTGAAGTTGAACTTCTAAAAACTCCTAATTTAGGCAGAAAGTCATTAACTGAAATAAAAGATATACTGGCCTCACGTGGCTTATCTTTAGGAATGCATTTAGATAATTGGCCGCCAGCTGGATTTAATAATCAAGAAAGTGTATCCATATAATTTGAAGAGAGAAAAAAGTAATGCGTCATCGTGAAAGTGGTAGGAAATTAAATCGTAACAGTTCTCATCGTAAAGCTATGTTTAGGAATATGGCTATATCTCTAATAGAACATGAGATGATTAAAACTACCTTACCAAAAGCAAAAGAACTACGCCGGATTGCTGAACCATTAATTACAATGGCAAAAATTGACAATGTCGCAAAAAGACGTCTCGCATTTTCTCGTCTTCGCGACAGAAATATTGTTACAAAATTATTTAATGAGTTAGGCCCGCGTTATAAAGAACGTCCCGGAGGTTATTTGCGTATATTAAAATGTGGTTTTCGAGCCGGCGATAAAGCAGCAATGGCAATTGTTGAATTGGTGGATAGACCGCGAATACAAGATAATGAGACAACTAAATAATAGTAATAAAATTTAGCAATTAGCCATTTAGTTTTTCTTTAAGCAATTCATTGGCCTGTATTGGATTAGCTTTTCCTTTTGATTTTTTCATAATTTGACCGATAAAAAAACTAATAAATTTTTGTTTTTTATCGGCAGGACAATTTTTATATTGTTTAACTTGTATTGTATTTTCTGCGATAATTACATCAATAAGGTTTTCAATTTCACTCAAATCAGTAACTTGTTTAAGATCTTTGTTTTCTATTATTGAAATAGCCTCACCCTCCTTGTTCCACATTGCCTCAAAGACTATTTTTGCTATTTTTCCTGAAATTGTTTTATCTTTTATGAGATTGATCATGTCTCCTAGCATTTTTGCTGTTACTGGGCTATTTTTTATATTTATATTTTCTTTATTTAAAGAAGCTGATAAATCTCCCATAATCCAGTTTGCACACATTTTTGCATCACCATTTGCGACCATTGTTGTTTCAAAATAATTAGCAATATCTGGATTGGCTGTTAAATTATCACTATCATATTCTGATAATCCTAGTTCATTTTGATAGCGCATGCGTTTTGCATCAGGCAATTCAGGTATTAATTCTCTAACTATTTTTTTTATTTCTTCTGTAATTAAGACTGGAAGTAAATCTGGGTCAGGAAAGTATCTGTAATCATTAGCTTCTTCTTTACTTCGCATTGAACGCGTTTCATTTTTATTAGCGTCATAAAGACGTGTTTCCTGCGTAACAATTTTCCCTGATTCGATCAAATTAATTTGACGTTCGACTTCATGATTAATTGCCGCTTCAATAAATTTAAAAGAGTTAAGATTTTTTATCTCAGTACGAGTACCCAATTCTTTTTGTTGTGTCGGTTTCACGGAAACATTTGCATCACAACGAAATGAGCCCTCCTGCATATTTCCATCACAGATTTCTAAATAACGAACAAGAGAATGAATCTTTTTTAAATAGCTAATTGCTTCTTTTGCATTATTCATATCGGGTTCTGAAACAATTTCCAATAAAGGATTTCCAGCTCGATTAAGATCGATTCCCGTACAACCATTGAATTGATCATGGTTTGATTTACCCGCATCTTCCTCCAAATGAGCCCTTGTGATCTTAATTATTTTTTTCTTCTTATTTTCGATCACTATCTCAATAAGCCCATTACTAACGATTGGTAATTCAAACTGACTAATCTGATAACCTTTTGGGAGATCAGGATAAAAATAATTCTTTCTTGCAAATACAGATCTTTCTGGAATTTCAGCACCAATAGCCAAGCCAAACTTAATTGCCATTAATATTGCTTGCTCATTAATAACTGGTAGAACACCAGGTAATCCTAAATCCACTGCACAAGCCTGTGTATTAGGTTTAGCCCCATAGATTGTTGATGCGCCAGAAAAAATTTTACTTTTTGTTGCTAGTTGGGCATGTATTTCAAGCCCTATTACAGTTTCCCATTCCGTCGGTTTATTCATATGCTTGAGGTATTTTTTGATGCCAATCTGTTACTTTTTGATATTGATGCGCAACATTCATTAGAAGGGATTCTTGAAAATAATTACCAATTAATTGCATTCCAACAGGCAATTTATTAATAAAGCCAGAAGGGACAGAAATAGCGGGTAGTCCAGCAAGATTTACTGATACAGTATAAAGATCTGAAAGGTACATACTAATTGGATCATTTAATTTTTCATTTAATTTAAAAGCGACACCAGTTGTTGTTGGTCCAGCTATAATATCTACGTTCTTAAATACATTTTTGAAGTCATTACTTATTATTTGTCTTATTTTTTGTGCTTTTATGTAATAGGCGTCATAGTAGCCTGCTGAAAGAACATAAGTACCCGTCATTATTCGTCTTTTTACTTCTTTTCCGAATCCTTCTTGGCGGCTGCGACAATATAAGTCTGAAAGATCTTTTGGTTCTTTACAACGATGACCAAAACGAACACCATCGTAACGAGATAGATTAGATGAACATTCGGCTGGAGCGACGACATAATATGCGGGAATTGATAATTCTGTATGTGGTAGTTCAACATCAACGCATTTAGCCCCAAGTTTTTCTAATTCTTTGAGGCCATTTTCAATTACCTCAGCAACATTATTATCTAGGTTTTCATCAAAATATTGCTTGGGTAATCCAATTTTTAATCCTTTAATTGAATTATTTAATTTTTCTGTATAGTTATCTGTTGGTTTTTCAGTTGATGTCGAATCATGCTCATCAAAACCCGCAATAATATTCATAATTAATGCTGCGTCTTCAGCCGTCTGCGTCATTGGGCCTCCCTGATCAAGACTTGATGCAAAGGCTACCATTCCATAACGAGAAACTCTTCCGTAGGTTGGTTTTAGACCTGTAATACCACAGAATGAGGAAGGTTGTCGTATTGAACCACCAGTATCAGTACCGGTAGCTGCTGGGCTTAGTCGTGCTGCAACAGCACTTGCGGATCCTCCTGATGAGCCACCGGGAACTCGGCTCTCATCCCAAGGATTTTTAACAGGCCCATAAAAACTCGTTTCATTTGACGAGCCCATTGCGAATTCGTCCATATTGGTTTTCCCTAACATTATAAGACCAGCATTATTCATCTTTTTAATCAATGTTGCGTCATATGGTGCTATGAAATTATCTAGCATTTTCGAGCCACAAGTTGTTTTTGTTCCGCTGGTACAAAAAATATCTTTTTGAGCAATTGGAATTCCTGTTAGTAGGTTATAATCTCCGGAAGCACGTTTTTTATCTGCTTGTCTTGCTTTTTTTAATGCTTCTTCTTCAGTTATTGTAATAAAACAATTTAACGAATTATTATGTTTATTACAGCGTTCGATATATAGCCGAATTAATTCTTCACTGCTTATTTTCTTCGATTCAAGAGCTGTTGATAATTGTACTAATGTAGACTTATACATATTATGTTAGTTAATAGATTTATTAAAATTAGTAATTCATTTGAGCCGTTACACAACTAGTCAATCACTTTCGGAACAAGATAATAACCATCTTTAGTTTCTACTGTATTTTCTTGAAAATTTTCACGTTGATCAGTTTCTGTTACTTTATCAATTCGTAAACGAGAGAATAGGTTTATTGGGTGTGCAAGTGGTGCAATATCGGTTGTGTCTACCGAATTCATTTGCTCCATCAAATTAACAATATCAGTTAATTCATTGCAGTAGTTAGCAATATCTTCTTTATCGATTGCTAATCTTGTTAACCAAGCAATTTTTTCTACTTCAGATTTATCGATAGACATATAAGTAGTCGTCCTTATTTATTGAAAAAATTGGAATTTATTATGTTCCTTTGCTTGCTCAAAGCCTCGCCCATTGATACAGTGGCGCCTGTATTAGCATTGAATTCAGTGGCTCAGCACCTGATCCACAGCGCGTAGTTCGATTTTAGATGAATAACAAGGTAGTTGCTATATAACCTTATAATATTCAGTCTTTTGTCGGGGTATATATTATAAAAGAGCTAAAATGAAACTATAGGTTATATTTATGTTTAAGCAAATAAGAGGTCTTTTTTCTAATGATTTATCCATCGATTTGGGTACTGCAAATACTCTTATCTATGTGCGGGATAAAGGCATTGTACTTGACGAACCTTCAGTTGTAGCGATTCGTAAAGACGGGAACAAGATTAGTCCAAAATCTATTGTTGCTGTAGGAGAGTCAGCTAAAAAAATGTTAGGTCGTACGCCCGGCCATATTACTGCTATTCGCCCTTTAAAAGATGGTGTTATAGCAGATTTTACTGTGACTGAAAAAATGCTTCAGTATTTTATTCATAACGCACATGGCTCAACGTTTTTTAAGCCAAGCCCGAGAGTACTTGTTTGTGTCCCTTGTGGTTCCACGCAAGTAGAGCGGCGCGCTATTAGAGAATCAGCAAGTGGTGCCGGCGCACGAACAGTACATTTAATCGAAGAGCCAATGGCTGCTGCAATTGGCGCGGGGATGCCTGTAAGTGATCCACGAGGCTCTATGGTAGTTGATATTGGCGGCGGTACAACTGAAGTGGCAGTCATTTCATTAAATGGGATTGTTTACTCAAATTCGATACGTATTGGTGGCGATCGATTTGATGATGCAATAATTAATTATGTACGACGAAATTATGGTAGCTTAATAGGCGATTCAACGGCCGAGCGTATAAAAAAAGAAATAGGCTGCGCATACCCTGGAGATGAAGTACAGGAACTGGTGGTAAGGGGGCGTAATCTTGCTGAAGGAATTCCAAGGAGTTTTACTTTAAACAGCAATGAGATTCTTGAGGCATTACAGGAGCCGCTCATAGGGATAGTCGATGCCGTTAAGAACGCTTTAGAAAAAACTCCACCTGAATTGGGTTCTGACGTTGCAGAGCTAGGTTTAGTGCTGACTGGTGGGGGCGCGATGCTAAAAGATGTGGATAGGTTATTAATGGAGGAATGTGGAGTTCCTGTAATAATTGCTGAAGATCCATTAACTTGTGTTGCAAGAGGAGGCGGTAAATATCTTGAAATGATCGATGAATTTGGAATTGATATTCTTACTATTGATTAGTATAGAGAGGAGCGCCAAATTAATAACCTGTTTGGAAAGAGAGGCTCATTAAAGACCACTTTTTTTATTTATCTGCTGTTATCAATTATCCTAATTTTGATTGATAATAGAGAAGGCGCTTTAAAAAATTACCGTACAGTTTTAGCAACGTTCGTTTATCCGGTAGAATTTATAGTCAACCTGCCATTTCAAATTAAAGATCGGGTATCAAAATTATTTATTTCGAAAGAAGCTTTATCTAATGAGAATGATAAATTAAAAGAAAAGCTTTTATTAATAAAAACAAGGTTACAGCAATACGAAATTATAGAAGCTGAAAATCATCGTTTACGCAGTTTGCTCGAATCATCTTTTCGTCTTAAAAATAAAGTACTTATAGCAGAACTAGTCGCGGTACAACTTGATACATTTCGTAAAAAAATTGTAATAAATAAAGGTGAAAATGACGGGGGCTATCTGGGACAACCAGTACTTGATGCAACCGGAATCATTGGTCAAATTACCCAGATTAATCCTTTTTCGAGTACTGTTTTATTAATAACCGATCCAAATCATGCATTACCTGTACAAATAAATAGAAATGGATTACGGGCAATTGCTATTGGTTCGGGTGAAAATAATGCAATCTTACTTCAGCATTTACCCAGACCATTAATTACGGATCCAAATCTTCCGAATAATGCCCATATATTAGAAGGTGATTTAGTAGTGACTTCAGGCCTTGGACGACGTTTTCCACGAGATTATCCAGTAGGGGAGATTCAGGCAATAATTAAAAAACCAGGAGAATCATCAGCGAGAATTATCATTAAACCGTTTGCGGATTTTGATCAAATGAGAGAAGTTTTAATGGTTTGGCCTAATGGATATAAAAATAATGATTAATATAAAGAGGTAATTACCATTCAATCGACGACTAAAAGCAACCTGATTATTGCAATAACGTTTGTTATAGGTTTCGTTCTATCAGCGCTACCTTTGCCGGATACTATAATTGATTGGCGCCCATGTTGGTTAGCAATGCTTCTAATTTATTGGTGTATGGCTTTACCTGAAAGGGTTGGAATATCAGCTGCTTGGTTGCTTGGTTTATTTTTTGATGTACAGCAAAGTTTTATTCTTGGGCAGCATGCATTAGGATTTATTTTTTTGGCCTACATTATTATTAGGAACCATAGACGTTTGCGAGTATACCCACTGTTACAGCAAGCTCTTGTAGTTTGCCTCTATCTCTTAATATATCAGTCAATTATGTTATTAGTCATGCTTTCGTCGGGAACGATCACGTACACTTGGTTTTATTGGATCCCTCCATTTACCAGTATGTTGATATGGCCATGGCTATTCATTTTTATGAGAGATTTTCGTCGTAGAAATAATGTAGCTTGATAATAAACTACTAATATTAAGCAATTAATGGATTTATTTATCAAAGATCGAGTAGAGTTTATCCTAAAGGATCGGGATGGCGAATCAGCACTTATAAAAAAGCGCGTGTATTTGGTTGGGCTAATAATATTAGTTCTTGTAATTATACTTCTTGCCAGAATATTTTTTCTGACCGTAATACAAAACACACATTACACAACCTTATCAAAAACCAATCGCCAAAAAATATTACCGATAGCACCAATTAGGGGGCTGATTTATAGTAGTGATGGCGTTATTCTTGCGGAAAATAAACCCACATATAGTCTTGAAGTTATTCCAGAAAAGATACCTGATATTGATCAATTAATTAGTAAACTTAGAGAAATAATTTATATCGACGAAAAAGATGTTGAACGATTTAAGAAATTGGCTAATAAAAAGAGGCGATTTGAGAGAGTTCCGCTAAGAATTAATTTAAATGAAAATGAGGTTGCGTTATTTTCTATAAATCGTCATTTATTCTCGAGTGTTGATGTAGTTGAGGGTTTCAAGAGGCATTACCCATTAGGGAGAGAATTTGTTCATAGCGTTGGATATGTTTCTCGTATTGATGAAAGTGATCTTAAAAATATTTCAAAATTAGGTCTTGATTCAAATTATAGCGCAACAAATCATATAGGTAAGCTTGGTGTTGAAGAATCATATGAATCATATTTACATGGAGAGGTTGGTTTTCAAAAGGTTGAGGTTAATGCCGAAGGCAGAGTGATCCGTGTAATAGAGAGAACTGACGCAAAGCCAGGTAAAAATATTTATTTAACTATTGATTTATCCCTACAAGAAGTTGCTATTGAGTCCTTAAATAATAAAAAAGGCGCAATTGTTGCAATGGACCCGAGAAATGGAGAAATTTTGACTTTCGTAAGTTCTCCAAGCTACGATCCAAATGCATTTTCTAGCGGTATTGATCATAAATTGTATAAGTCGTTATTATCATCAAAAGATAAACCGTTAATCAATAGAGTTATTCAGGGAAAGTACCCTCCTGGCTCGACAATCAAGCCTTTTCTGGGATTGATAGCACTAGAAAGTGGAATCAAAAATATCGAAGAGGAAGTTTGGTGTCCAGGATGGTTCTCGCTAGAAGGGCATGAGCATCGTTATCGTGACTGGAAAAAACAAGGGCATGGATATACTAATCTGGATAAGGCAATAATTCAGTCATGCGATGTCTATTTTTATAAGCTCGCAAATGAATTAGGAATTGATCAAATATACAAAGGATTATCAAGATTTAGCTTCGGGCAAATAAGTGGTTTAGATATCAATGGCGAGAGAATTGGACTATTACCTTCAAAAGAATGGAAGCGCAGGAGTAAAAACGAGGCATGGTTTCCTGGAGAAACTATAATATTGGGGATAGGGCAAGGATATTTTCTGATAACACCAATGCAATTGGTTAAAGCAACTTCTGCAATAGCAACAAACGGTCTGGTAGTTAAGCCTAGGTTAGTTTTGGGTATTAGTAGCCCAGGAGAAAAGGGATTGACTTTGTTATCAGATAATATAGAAAGTCAGGTTAGTTTAAAAAATGATTTCTTTTGGAAACAAATTATTGATTCCATGAAAAGTGTTGTACACGAAGTTGGCGGTACCGCATGGCGGAGTGGTTTAAATGCAAAATATAATTTTGCTGGTAAAACAGGTACTGCGCAAATAATAGGAATTGCTCAAGAGGAAGAGTATAAAGAAGAGGAAATTCCAGAGGAATTACAAGATCACGCGCTTTTTATTGCATTTGCTCCTGTTGAAGAGCCAGAAATTGCCGTAGCAATAGTAGTTGAAAATGGCGGTGGAGGTTCTAAAGTCGCTGCACCTATAGCTAGAAAAATGTTTGATAACTATTTTATGAATAGGGATTTAATTTCTAATGAGTAGTATTTTATGAATGAATATTCATTAGGCTATCGATTTCATATAGATTTTATTCTTTTATTTCTCGTCTTTATTTTATGTTCATGTGGCTTAGTTCTTCTATATAGCGCTAGCGGTCAAAATATAGATTTGGTGTACAATCAGATGATAAAGCTATTTATTGCTTTGTTATGCATGATTTTAATAGCGCAAGTTCCCCCAGCAAATTTTAATCGCCTATCTTTAGCTTTATATATTTCTGGAATTATTCTGTTATTGTTAGTTATTATCTTTGGCGATATTGGTAAAGGTGCCCAACGTTGGTTGGACTTAAAGTTCGTACGTTTTCAACCTTCTGAGCTAATGAAAATTGCAGTTCCAATGTTAGTCTCATCATATCTTTCAAGTAGATTTTTACCGCCAAAATTTCAAAGAATTTTTATTGCTTGTGTTATTATAGCAACCCCTGTTTTTTTAATTGCCCAACAACCTGATCTGGGGACCGCTTTACTAGTTGCAGTAGCTGGTTTTTCGGTTATTTTTATCGCGGGCATTTCTTGGCGTTTTTTACTTTCTATGTTTATCTTGTCTGCTTTGAGTGTACCAATGTTATGGCATTTTATGCGAGAGTACCAACAACAAAGAGTATTAACTTTTTTTAATCCAGAAAATGATCCGCTAGGCGCTGGTTACCATATAATACAATCAAAGATTGCTATTGGCTCAGGAGGTTTGTATGGGAAAGGGTGGTTGAATGGCACTCAATCACATCTTGAATTTTTACCAGAACGCTCTACAGATTTTATATTTGCTGTACTTTGTGAGGAGTTCGGCATGCTCGGGGTGTTAGTAATATTGTCTCTCTATTTGTTGATAATCATACGCGGTCTCTATATATCATATAACGCGCAAGATGCTTTTCGTCAATTATTAGCAAGCGGTATTACATTAACTTTCTTTGTTTATATTATTGTCAATACGGGGATGGTGACAGGACAACTTCCAGTTGTAGGTGTGCCACTTCCATTAATTAGCTATGGTGGCACATCAATGGTGACATTGATGGCGGGCTTCGGTATTTTAATGTCCATACATACACACAAACGATTTCTAAAACGCTAGAACTATAATGATTAAATTTTATTTTATACCTATCGCCCTATTGTGTATCGTATTTAATATATCTATTGTTTATGCGGAAGATATAAATTCTAGATCAGAATTTATATTTTATATGGAAGAAAAGCATGGATTTGACAGACAAGAATTAAATTCATTATTTGATCAGACTATTGTTTCTCAATCTATTTTAGATGCAATAAAAAGACCGGCAGAAAAAAAATTATCATGGCATCAATATCGTAAAATATTCATCAAGAAAAAAAGAATTGAACAAGGAGTACAATTTTGGTTGGATAATCAATCAAAGCTAAGAGAAGCAGAAGAAAAGTTTGGCGTTCCTCCTGAAATAATAACGGCAATTATTGGAGTGGAAACGTATTATGGTAAAAATTCTGGGAGCTATCGGGTAATTGACTCACTTAATACACTTGCATTCCACTATCCGAAACGCGCAGCTTTTTTTCGTTCAGAGCTGGAACATTTTTTACTTTTTTCTCGAGAACAGAATTTTAATCCAGAAGAATTAAAAGGATCATATGCTGGCGCAATGGGGATGCCTCAATTTATCTCAAGTAGTTATCGTAATTTTGCGATTGATTTTGATAACGATAGTGTTGCCGATATTTGGAATAACCCAAATGATGTAATTGGAAGTGTAGCTAATTATTTTTTTAAACATGGCTGGAAGAATAAAGCACCAATAATTACGAAGGTGATTGTTGAGGGTGATCAATACAAGAAGATTTTAGATAATAATTTAGAATTAAATATCTACGAATCTGATTTAGAAGATATTGGTATACAATATAATTCAACATTTCAAGATAATGAGCAATTAAAGTTGTTCGAATTCCAATCGGAGCATGGCTTAGAATATTGGCTTGCACAAAATAATTTTTACGTGATAACTCGTTATAATCATAGTAAATTATATGCGATGGCTGTTTATCAATTGGCATTGGAAATAAAAGATTATAAAAACAAAAATGCCAATATCTTAGAGAATTGAAATTGTATTTTTACCAAAAATTTTTCTTTAAAAGAATTATATTCGCTTTATTGAGCTGTCTATTATTATTTTCATGTGGGCGATTAGAGAAGGTTATATCACCTGGTGATGCAGCGCCAGACAAGCAAGTCGATGTATCTACTATTCCAAACGCAGTTCCAAAAAATGAGCCAAAAAGTCGTTATGGCAATCCCGAGTCCTATGTTGTGTTTGGAAAACGTTATTATGTTCTTGATAGTAGTAAGGATTATATTGAAAAAGGCATCGCCTCATGGTACGGCACTAAATTTCATGGTAGACGCACATCAAGCGGAGAGACTTATGATATGTATGCAATGACAGCAGCGCATAAAACGTTACCTTTACCTACTTATGTCCAGGTGAAAAATTTAAATAACGGTAAATATATTATAGTTAAGGTTAACGATAGAGGTCCATTCCATGAGAATCGCATAATTGATCTGTCATACACAGCCGCAATTAAACTTGATATTATTAAAAAAGGAACAGGCCTTGTCGAAGTAAGAGCAATTGATCCAATAAGATTAACTGAAAATAATATAGTTAATGAGGAGAAAAATGAAACAAGCACTAATCAAGATATTAGTTTTTATATACAGGTTGGAACATTTGGCGAATTAGAAAATGCAGAAATTCTAAAACAAAAACTTAGCTCACTTGGTGATGATTTGATTAAAATTAGTAATATTGTGATTTCTGGTGGGACGTTATATCGTGTAAGAATCGGGCCAATTGCTGATACAAAGCTTTCAGATTCTATTGCTGCCAAACTATCGAATTTTGGCATTTTTAAATATCATATTGTTACTAATTAAAGGACATTTGGAATTCTAATGAATATAAAATCACATTGTATTTTATTGTTATTAATATTTTCTTTTTTTAATAATCAATATTTATTTGCAGATAATATTATTACGCCCGCACCTCCAACAATTGCTGCAACCTCATATTTGTTAATGGATTTCAATAGCGGAAAGATATTGGTTGAAAATAATATTCATCAGAAATTACCACCGGCAAGTTTAACAAAAATAATGACTATTTATGTTGTGGCGAATGAACTTGACAAAGGAACAATATCTTTTTCAGATGACGTTTCAGTCAGTAAAAAAGCATATAATACGCATGGCTCTAGAATGTTTATCGAGATAAATAGTAAAGTTAAACTAGAAGATTTATTACTTGGTGTGATTGTACAATCTGGTAATGATGCAAGTGTTGCATTAGCTGAACATATATCTGGTAGCGAAGAAGTTTTTGTTAATCTTATGAATCAGCATGCACTTGATTTAGGAATGAAAAATACTCAATTTGCTAATAGCACAGGTATGCCAGCAAAGGATGCTGAACACATGACCACAGCATATGATTTGGCGATATTATCAAAGGCCTTGATAAGGAATTACCCCGAGATTTATGAAATGCATAAGATTAAAGAGTTTACCTATGGAATAAAATCACCAATAAAACAATATAATCGTAATAAATTACTCTGGAAAGATCGAAGTGTCGATGGGGTAAAAACTGGCCACACAGATGAGGCAGGTTATTGTTTAGTAGCCTCAGCAATAAGAGATGATATGCGTTTAATTTCTGTTGTTATGGGTGCAGACGGAGAAAATTCGAGAGAGAAAGCTAGTCAAACTAACTTAAACTATGGTTTTCGATTCTACGAAACACATAATCTTTATAAAAGCGGCGATATCATAACTGACGTGAAAGTATGGAAGGCTGATACGGATATTCTAGAGCTGACTGTTAAAGATGATTTCTATATAACGGTGCCTCGTGGACAATATAAGAAGTTAGAATCACTTGTTGAGCTTGATAATAAAATAATAGCGCCAATTAAAGAATCTGACCGCCAAGGCATACTAAAAATTTTATTATCAAACGAAACTGTCGCATCAGCACCGCTCTTGGCTAAAAAATCAATTTCTAAAGGCAATATTTTTAACCGATTGAAAGATGAAATTCATCTTATGTTATTTGATTGATAATTTTTTATGAGTCTTGTTTATCTTAACGGCGAGTACAAACTAATTGAAGAGGCTTCAGTTAATGTTCTTGACCGCGGTTTTATATTTGGTGATGGGGTTTATGAAGTTATTCCAATTTTTAACAGAAAAATATTTCGATTTGATGATCATATAAGGCGTCTTGAAAATAGTCTGGAAGCAATTTATATGAATAATCCCTTAGAGAAGAAGGAATGGCATAATATTTTCAATCAACTAATAAACTCTTCAGAACATCCCAACCAATCAATATATTTGCAAATTACTCGAGGAGTTTCAAAGCGAGATCATGATGTTTCTGTAGCTGACAAACCAACTGTATTTGCAATGAGTCGCCCGATAGAAAAAAATGATTTTTTTTCAGGGATAAAAGCGATAACACATGAAGATATTCGCTGGCAATACTGCGATATAAAAGCTATTACCTTATTACCAAGTATCTTACTTAGGTATAAGGCGAAGCAACAGGGTGCACGAGAAGCTATTCTCATTAGAAAGGGATATGTCACAGAAGGCGCCGCTAGTAATGTATTTGTTTGTGCTAACGGTAAAATTGTAACTCCACCAAAAACTAATCATGTCCTTGCCGGCATAACACGTGATCTAGTAGTTGAAATATTGTTGGAAAATAATTTACCTCTATCAGAAGAATCTATAAGCGAAAATACACTATTAGCAGCTGATGAGATTTGGGTAACGAGCTCAACATGGGAAATAGTTCCTGTTTTAGAATTGGATGACAAGTCTGTAGGTACAGGGGAATCAAGTGGCCCGGGCCCATTATGGCAAGAAATTAATCGCTACTATCAAGAATTTAAAGACGCTTATTGTAATTAATATGGAGATATACAAGACATTTATGGTCGAAGCGGCGCATAGACTGCCAAGCCTTCCAGACCAACATAAATGTAGCCGATTACATGGCCACACATTTGTGATTGAAGTACATCTTCAGGGAGATAATGATAATAGTAATGGTTGGGTGATGGATTTTGCTGATATTAGCAAGATATTTAGACCGGTTTTTGAGCGTATAGATCATCATTACCTTAACGAAATACCGGGTTTAGAAAATCCAACAAGTGAGAATCTAGCAAAATGGATTTGGCATGAGCTTGAGCCAGATTTGCCATTGTTATATTCCATTGTTGTGAAAGAGACGTGTACTTCAGGGTGTATATACAAAGGAAAATAGACGCTTTTAAACTATATTTTTTTAATTTTTAATCCCTGTTCCTTTATTCAGTAAATGAAGTGAGATAAAAAAAAGAATTAATATAAAAATAATAAGAATAGCAAAAGCATAAAATATATTTATATCAGACTCCCCCAACATACCATAGCGAAAAGTATTTACCATATACAAAATTGGATTAAATGCCGAAACTTTTTGCCAAAATTCAGGCAACATATCTATTGAATAAAACACACCTCCTAGATAAATTAATGGCGTCAAGACAAAGGTTGGAATGATTGCAATATCATCAAATTTTTCTGCAAAAATAGCATTGATTAGGCCAGCTAATGAAAATGCAATTGATGTTAATAACACAATCGCTATCGTGATACTAAAGCTGTGAAGATTCAATTTTGTAAAAAATAATGCAACCAACGTTACAACAATACCAACTAATATGCCTCTTGCAACGCCGCCAGTAACAAATCCTGCCAAGATTACGATATTTGGAATAGGTGCAACCAGCATTTCTTCAATGTGATTTTGAAATTTTGCCCCAAAAAATGAGGAGACAACATTACCGTAAGAATTATTAATTATAGCCATCATAATAAGACCAGGCGCAATAAATTCTATATAGTTAAATCCATTCATCGTCCCAATTCTAGGGCCAATTAAACTGCCAAAAATAACAAAATAAAGTGCCATAGCAATAGTTGGTGGTAATATTGTTTGCATCCAGATGCGTGAAAATCTAGTAACTTCCTTAATTACGATGGTATTAAATGCTATCAGTACTGTTCTTTTATACATTTTCTTTTGTTAGTTTTTTTAATCTTTATTGTTAAGCAACTTTAAAAATAATTCTTCTAGGCGACTTGTTTTATTTCGCATACTAGTTATATGAATATTCTTTTTAGTTAATATTTCAAAAAGCTTATTAATATTTCTTTCACGATCTATTTCCACTTCTATTGTTGTAGTGTCAATCAATTTAAGATTGTAATTATCTAAGTTTGGCAATTCTTTAATAGGGTTATTTAAGTCAAATATGAAGGTTTCTTTATTGAGTTTCGATAATAATTTTTTCATTGAAGTATTTTCTACGATTTTACCATGATTTATGATGGCGATATTTTTGCAGAGCGACTCAGCTTCTTCCAGATAATGTGTAGTAAGCACGATAGTGACTCCTTGTTGATTTATATCAATCAGGAAGTCCCACATTGAACGTCTTAATTCAACATCAACTCCAGCGGTAGGTTCGTCTAAAATTAACATTTTGGGTTCGTGTACCAGTGCCCTTGCTATCATTAAACGGCGTTTCATTCCCCCTGATAAGTTACGGGAACGCTCGTTCCGTTTTTCCCAGAGATTTAGTTTACGGAGATATTTTTCAGCACGTTTGGTTGCATGACTACGTTTAATCCCATAAAACCCTCCTTGATTAACAACAATTTCAAGGCATGTTTCAAACAGTGAGAAATTAATTTCTTGCGGGACGATTCCGATACAGGATTTCGCAGCATCATTATTTTCATCAATACAATGACCGAAAATTTTAACTGAACCCGAAGTTTTTTTAGTTAGGTCACAAATAATGCCGATAGCTGTTGATTTCCCCGCTCCATTTGGACCAAGTAACGCAAAAAAATCGCCCTGATTTACATTTAGATTTATGCTGTTTAGTGCTATAAGTTTATTTGGGTATATTTTTGTTAAATTATTTATTTCAAGCGCAGTCATAAGAAAATAGTAAATATATTTTTATGTAGATTACTCATTTTTGATTATAGATAATTCCATTTGTTCCGGAGCATTGCCCTATAATTGAGTAGCGAGACTAGCATACAATTATGAGATTCGCTTGGGAGGTAATTTAATTATATACCTAAAAATACTACTAGAAATTAATATTATGTTAATCTTTCGCAAAAAAGACTTACATTAATGCCATGAAGAAATCTGACCAAGATACAATTATGAAATTCCCCTGTCAGTTCCCCATAAAAGTTATGGGTACGGCATCCGATGATTTCGATACTATGGTTGTTGAAATTATCAAAAAACATGTTTCTAGATTACCTAAAGATGCAGTAAAAAGTCGACTTAGTCAGGAAGGAAATTATGTGGCGGTAACAGTAACAATTGAGGCTGAGAGCAGGCAACAACTTGATAATATTTATTTGGACTTAACTGAGCATAAGAAAGTATTGATGGCATTATGACATTTAAAATAAAAGATTTTGGTAGAAAAGATTATGTTGAAATATATAACGCGATGCGTAATTTTAGTGAAAATCGTAATTTTTATACCGATGACGAGATATGGTTAGTCGAGCACCACTCTGTCTATACCCTAGGCCTTTCAAAGAAAACAGAACACATTATTGATGTAGGCGATATTCCTGTTGTAGTGACTGATCGTGGGGGACAAGTTACTTATCATGGCCCAGGGCAGTTAGTCATCTATTTATTAATCGATTTAAGTCGACGTTCTTATAAAGTTAAGAAATTGGTATCATTAATAGAAGCATCGGTAATTGAATATTTAAAGGAAAGCGGTGTAAATGCTGAGCGAAAATTAGATGCCCCTGGTGTTTATGTGGATAATCAAAAGATTGCGGCACTGGGATTACGGGTCAAAAAGCATCGTACGTATCATGGTTTAGCGCTTAACGTGGACATGGATCTAACGCCATTTAAAGGTATTAATCCCTGCGGGATTAAAGGAATGGTTTCCACACAGTTAATCGATTTTAAGAGAGATATTACTTTAAATGAAGTAAAACAAGGGCTATCTAAATACTTGTTAAGATATTTGGACCAAACTTCAACTATTATTAGCGATGTTGCATAGAGCGAAAATTATAACATGTACCAGAAAAATACTTACCAGAAACCCGAACAGCATCAACGCGGCAAACTTAAAACAAATAAAATGCCAATTGAGTTTATATCTGTAAATACAAAAATAGAAAGAAAACCAGAATGGATTAGAGTAAAGGCGTCAATTAATGAAGATGTATTACATCTGAAGAGATTAATTCGAAAAAATAAACTACATACAGTTTGCGAGGAAGCCGCATGTCCAAATATTAGTGAATGTTTTACAAGTGGTACTGCAACTTTTATGATTTTAGGTGATACATGCACGAGACGTTGTCCATTTTGCGATGTTGCTCATGGCAAACCATTGGCTCCTGATATAAATGAGCCAGAAAATATTGCAAATATAATTAAAGAAATGAAATTAAAATATGTTGTTATTACATCCGTTGATCGTGATGATTTGCTTGATAGAGGCGCATCTCACTTTCTAGCTTGTATTGATAAGATAAGAAAAGAGTGTCCAAAAATAAAAATTGAAATATTAGTGCCAGATTTTCGGTCTAAAGTTGATATTGCTCTTAATATTTTAGCAAAGTCTCCGCCTGATGTTTTTAATCATAATCTAGAATCTATTCCACGTTTATATAAAAAGGTGAGACCTGGCGCTGATTATTCCGCATCATTATTATTAATCAAAAAATTTAAAGAACATAATAAAATCGTTCCGACAAAATCAGGTTTGATGTTAGGTTTGGGTGAAAAATTAAGCGAGGTTAAAGAGGTATTAGTAGATTTGAGAGAACATAATTGCGATATGGTCACAATTGGTCAGTATTTACAACCGAGCCGGTACCATTTACCAGTAGAGCGCTATGTCCATCCAGATGAATTCGAAGAACTTGCTTGTTATGCTAAATCACTGGGTTTTGTTAGTGTCGCGAGCGCCCCATTAGTGCGTTCTTCCTATCATGCAGATTTACAGGCTTCTTTAAGCTAATAGAATTCAGTTCGCTTTTAAAAAAAGAAGTGGTTCGACAGTTGTATTATTTAAAATCACACTCCAATGTAGATGAGCCCCCGTTACTCGACCCGTAGAACCAACAGTACCAAGCACATCGTTTACGCTCACACTGTCACCCTCTTTAATATTGATTTTTTCCATATGGCAATACATTGTGATTAATCCCTGCCCATGATCTAAAAATACTGTTTTACCATTAAAAAAGTAATCACCAGCGTTGGTTACGACACCTGCTGCTGGGGCAACGATTGGCGTACCTTTTTCTGCGGCGATATCAAGACCGCTATGAGGATTTCTTGGTTGGTTATTAAAGAATCGCCGTAACCCAAAAGAGCTACTAAAAGGGCCTTTAGCTGGCTTAATAAATCTCAAAGGAATATTATTTATCTCCCTCCAGTTTGTTTTTACTTTGGAGATTAATTTTCTTTCTTTTGAAATACGTAACATATCCTCCTTATTTGGATCAACCTGACGTTTATTTTTGATGGTGAGATATTGTGTTTCATAGTCCTTATCTACCACTTCAAAAAGGTAATTAGCTTCAGCACTATTACTTACAACCTTCAATTTATGCTCACCTAATTCTATTTTTAATGGAATACCAACAATTGCTTTCCAATTCTGACTTTTACCAATTACCATTACTTTTTTATCATAAAAAAATGCCTTTGGCCTATCTTTTGATTTGATTGGGATTACCACAACTCCCCCAGGAACATTTGACTCAATTGGCAATTCATTAGCATCAGCAAAACCAAACGTTATTACTAAGCATGTTGAGATTAAATGTGATAACAACTTATTTTTCATAAATCTTATCTACCGTTGAATCAATTTCCGAACTTGATAGTTTCACATGTATTTTCTTTCCTACTTTTAAATGGTTAGCGTCTTTAATAATTTTATCAGTTTTATAATCAGTGACAATCGCGTAACCTCTACCTAAAGTTGAAATAGGACCAATTGAGTTTAATATATCATCTATTCTAGATATTTTATTTTTTGTTTTCTCAAAATATAAAATAATTGCCCCTTCAAACCTGAGGTGTAAATTTTTTATATAATCAACTTGCTGAGTTATGATATAAGTAGGGTTTAATTTTTCGAGATTGCTTTTTGACTCGGTTAGCATCATTCTATTAGATGTTATTTTTTTTTCGATATTATGTTTTAGATGTATAGAGTATTCATCCGTTTGTTGTATTAGCTCAAATAGTTTTTGACTGGGTTGTGGTAGTTTTCTGAAAAAAATTTCAACATAATTTTTAAAGTTTTTAATAATTTGTTTTTGAAAACGCACTAATTGTTTTTCACGATTTTTCAATTTTTGCATTACATCATTTATATCCGGACTTACTAATTCAGCCGCCGCCGAGGGTGTTGCAGCCCTCAAATCAACAACAAAATCTGCGATTGTGAAATCAATCTCATGGCCAATTCCGCTAATGATTGGTGTTTCAATGTCAAATATTGCCCGCGCAACAATTTCTTCATTAAAAGCCCACAAATCTTCTAACGAGCCGCCCCCACGTGTGAGAATAAACACGTCACACTCATTTCTTTTTTCAGCAATTTTTATCGTTTTTGCTATCGTAGACGCAGCATCTTCTCCCTGCACAGGGACAGGATAAATAATGAGATTAGCAAGCGGATATCGACGTTTCATGATGCTTAAAATGTCACGAATGGCAGCGCCTGTTGCCGAAGTGATAATACCGATCGTTTCTGGATATTTTTGAAGGGTTTTTTTATGTTTTTCATCAAATAATCCCTCGGCGGCGAGTTTTTGTTTTAGTGCATCAAATGCAATTTGTAGAGCTCCTGCACCAGCAGGTTCGATTTGTTCGATAATAAGCTGATAGTCGCCGCGCCCTTCGTATAGACCAACATTTGCTTTCGCAAGCACCTTTATTCCGTTGTCTAAGCCAAAATTCAAATTAGCTTGTCTATTTTTGAAAAAGGCACATCTTACCTGAGCATTATCGTCTTTTAGGGTGAAATAAAAATGGCCTGAGGCTGGTTTAGCCAGATTTGAAATTTCGCCTTCTACCCAGATTGTTGGAAATACTTCCTCAAGCAATTGCCTAACCTCATGATTTAGTCGTGTAATTGTGTAAATGTCTTCCGGCGTAGGAGGCGCGTTTTTTGATCTAATTTTGGTCATTTTGTATTAATTTAATTAAAGAAAATTGGGAATAAATCACAAGACAGACTTGCTGTTATCAAAGTACAGACTATAATGCACGGCTATTTTAAATCCAATACAGGGTCCTGTCATGAATATTACGGAAGAAGCCCTTACATTTGACGATGTTCTATTAGTTCCTGATTATTCAGAGATCCTCCCTCGGCAAGCATCATTACAAACCCAGCTAACTCGAGAGATAAAAATGAATATTCCTCTGGTTTCAGCAGCAATGGATACTGTTACTGAATCTGAATTGGCAATAGCATTAGCTCAAGTAGGTGGCGTTGGAATTATTCATAAAAACATGGATCCAGACCTTCAGGCAAAGAACGTACGCCGCGTTAAAAAATATGAGAGTGGTGTAATTCAGGAACCTGTTACCGTTGGACCGTATACCAGCATACAAGAAGTTATTGATCTCACTCGTCAAAAAAATATCTCAGGGGTGCCTGTTGTAGAAGGCAGTGACCTTGTTGGTATTGTTACAAGCCGGGATCTACGTTTTGAAGAAAAGACCGATGATCCTGTAAGAAACATAATGACCAGAAAAAAGTCTTTGGTTACTGTCAAAGAAAATGCTAGCAAAGAAGAAATTCGTTCACTTTTACATAAACATCGTATAGAAAAAGTTTTAGTCGTAAATAATAAATTTCAACTTGCGGGACTAATTACGGTAAAGGATATGCAAAAAGCATCAGAGTATCCTGATGCTTGCTTAGATGATGCTGAGCGTTTAAGAGTAGGAGCTGCAGTTGGCGTTGGTAATGCATCAAAACAAAGAGTTGAACAACTTGTTGAGTCTCGTGTAGACGTTATTGTTGTTGATACCGCACATGGTCATTCAAAAGGCGTGCTAGACATGGTTGAGTGGATAAAAACAAATTTTAAAGATACGCAGGTTATTGGCGGCAATATCGCAACAGCAGATGCCGCACTTGCACTTGTTAAGGCGGGCGTGGATGCGGTCAAAGTAGGTATTGGTCCTGGCTCAATATGTACGACACGTATTGTAAGTGGTGTTGGTATGCCGCAAATTTCAGCGGTAACAAATGTAGCAAAGGCGCTTAAAAATAAAAGTATACCTGTTATATCAGATGGTGGTGTCCGTTATTCGGGTGATTTGGCAAAAGGTCTTGCGGCAGGAGCAAATTGCATGATGATTGGGGGATTGTTTGCTGGAACTGAAGAAGCACCAGGTGAAGTTGAGCTTTATCAGGGGCGTTCCTATAAGTCGTACCGAGGAATGGGTTCGTTAGGTGCTATGGCTGAGCAATATGGTTCTTCAGATCGTTATTTTCAGGAAAATGATGAGATTGAAAAACTGATACCAGAAGGTATTGAAGGTCGTGTGCCGTATAAAGGACCACTAGAAGCCGTGATTTATCAGCTTTGTGGTGGTATCAGGGCGGCATTAGGTTACACAGGTTGTTCCAATTTAGAAGAAATGCGAGAAAAAGCAAAATTTGTAAGGTTAACAAATGCTGGATTTAAAGAGAGTCATGTACACGATGTCACTGTTACAAAAGAACCACCAAACTATCGTTTGTAAATTTTGATTAAAATTTTTTATAGCGCTATAAACGAAAGAAGTTTTAATTAAGGGAGAATTTATGAGATCAGTTATATATCTATTGTTATTTTTCTTTGCTTTACCCCTCTTTTCTGAAGAGAGAAAACATGGCGGAAAGGCAATTGAAGTCAAGGTTGAAGCAGGAACGAGTGACGGACAACTCATTTTTACCCCAAATGAATTTACGTTTGAGCGTGGCAAATACTATAAGCTTGTGATATCAAACCCAAGTTCTAGTCCTCATTATTTTAGTTCGGATGCTTTCTCAACACATATTTTTACACGTAAGATTGAAGTTGCTGGTTCAAATGGCAAAACTTTAGTTGAAATTCATGGCGCTATTCATGATATAGAGTTAAGTCCAAATTCAACTATTGAATGGTTTTTTTACCCAATGACTAAAGGTAAAAATTTAAAACTGTATTGTCATAAGGACAATCATGAAGAAATGGGTATGGTTGGTACTATTAATATTATTGGTTCATTATCTTTTGGTAAATAAGACAGAGGGAATTTTATAAAAAATTTTATTAAATGACAGACATTCATTCCGAAAGAATACTTATTCTTGATTTTGGTTCTCAATATACACAATTGATAGCAAGACGTGTTCGCGAAGCGGGTGTCTATAGTGAAATTCATTCCCACGAGATAGACGATCAAAAAATAAAAG
>CAJWQR010000002.1 GCA_913045195.1 uncultured Legionellales bacterium
CCGAATAGGGGCCTTTTTTATTGTTTAGGTAACTGGTACTGATTTTATTATATTTGAATATTGCGCAGAGTTTCTTGGGTAAATTGCCAAGTGCCTTGAAAATCATAATATGTCATTGTAGTATGCGCGAGCTCTGGTGCGGGGTGGAGCAGTCTGGCAGCTCGTCGGGCTCATAACCCGAAGGTCGCAGGTTCAAATCCTGCCCCCGCTACCAATTTTCAACAGCTATACTATTTTGAAATAGCTCTCGATTACATTGCCAGTATTCTTCAATTTTTTTTATTAGATTTCAAAACCAAATAAACTCTTTATATTATTTAAGTATTGGCATAGCTAATATTAACTAGTTATACTAGCCAACGTTTAATTTAAGTAGTGTTTTTTAAGTGGGCCTTGTGCCCATTTTTTGTTTTTGAGATATGCATATACAGAATCAAAATTTACTTAATTTATTTGAACCAGAAATAACCGCAATGGGTTTTGAGCTATTGGGTATTGAGGTAATAAAAAATGGCCGTATTTCACTATTGAGAGTCTATATTGATAAATTTGAAGGTGTAAATATTGATGATTGTGTTTTGGTAAGTCAGCAGCTCACAGGATTGTTGGATGTAAAGGACCCAATTAAGGGGCAGTATAATTTAGAGGTTTCATCACCAGGTATTGATAGGCCCTTATTTACTGATGAACAACTAAAAAAGCACATTGGTCATATTGTGATGATTAAATTACGCGAAAAATATAGAGGAAAAAGGAAAATTACTGGTATTTTAGAAGCGGTTGATAATTTGAGAATTATAATAAAGTGTGACGAAAATAACGAGAAAATACCATCTGAATTAATTGATAAGGCAAAATTGGTCTAACAGTTTAAATTTTACTAGTGAAACTATAAAGAAAATGAATAAAGAAATATTAATGGTTGTTGATGCGGTTAGTACTGAGAAGGATGTTGCTAAAAGCGTCATCTTTGAAGCTATCGAGGCAGCGTTGGCGAGCGCATCAAAAAAACGTAATCGCGAAGATATAGAGGTAAGAGTTTCTATTGATCGAGAAACTGGTGATTATGAGACATTTCGATGTTGGGAAGTTGTAAGTAACGATCCCGAATCTATTGAAGCACCAACACGACAGATATCATTAAATGATGCTCAGGAAAAACATAAACAAGGTGATGTGTTGGTGGATATTGATATTGGTGGAGTTATAGAAGAACCCATGGCATCAGTTGAATTTGGTCGAATTGCTGCACAAGCAGCTAAACAGGTTATTGTTCAAAAAGTGCGTGAAGCAGAACGAGCGCGAGCAATTGATACTTATGGTGATCGAGTCGGTGAAATGGTTAGCGGTATTGTCAAACGTACAGAACGAAATGGCATCATCATTGACCTTGGTAAAAATGCTGAAGCTTTTATTCCTCGAGAAGAAGTAATTCCTCGTGAAGCTATTCGTCCGGGCGATCGTATTCGGGCTTACTTGAAGGAAATAAAACTTGAAATTACACGTGGCCCACAATTGTATTTGAGTCGTACATCACCTGAACTTCTTATTGAATTATTTAAAATTGAAGTTCCGGAGATAAATGAAGGAATGATAGACATTATAAATGGAGCAAGAGATCCTGGCGCAAGAGCAAAAATCTCGGTTAAAGCAAATGATCCAAGAATTGATCCAATTGGCGCATGTGTAGGCATGCGCGGTTCAAGAGTTCAGGCGGTTTCAAACGAGCTAGGAGGAGAGCGTGTTGATATTATTCTATGGGATGATAATCCCGCTCAGTATGTAATTAACGCAATGGCGCCAGCAGAAGTTTCATCAATTATGGTTGACGAGGATGAACATGTGATAGATGTTGCGGTTACTGAGGAAAACCTATCGCAAGCAATAGGTCGCGGAGGACAAAACGTTAAACTTGCATGTGAATTAACTGGCTGGGAACTAAATGTTATGTCAGTTGAGCAGGCCAATGAAAAGAATGAGAAAGAATCAGAGGATCTTCAAACAATGTTTAAGGAAAAGCTTGACGTAGATGAAGAAGTTGCAATTATTCTAGCGCAAGAAGGTTTTTCCAGTATAGAAGAAATTGCCTATGTTCCTGAAAATGAAATGTTGAAAATTGAAGAGTTCGACAATGAATTGGTAAATGCCCTACGAGAGCGTGCTAAAGACATTATGTTGACTAGTGCTATTGCTAGTGAAGAAAAATTAGGGGATGCAACTCCAGCAGAAGATCTTCTTAGTATGGAAGGAATGGAAAAACCATTAGCTTATGAGCTCGCAAGTATCGGCATTATCACAATGGAAGATCTTGCTGAACAATCTGTTGATGAATTATTAGTAATTTCAGGCTTGGATAAAGAACGAGCTGGAGAATTAATAATGACTGCGAGAGCACCTTGGTTTGAAAATGAAGAAACAACTGAGAGTTCAAATTAATGCCTGATATTACGATAGGTGAATTTGCAAATGATGTCGGTGTATCCGTTGAGCGGATACAAGAACAACTTGTTGAGGCTGGATTGCCAACCAAGAATGCCAAAGATGTAATTACAGACGTTGAGAAATCAGAATTATTATCCTTTTTAAGGAAGAAGCACGGAAAAGATAGTGGTGATGGACCACGTAAAATAACTCTGAGACGTAAAACTATAAGCGAGCTTAAAGTTCCTGTGGCAAATCAAGGCAGATCGAAACCACGATCAAAGACCGTCAGTATCGAATTTCGAAAACGTCGAACATATGCAAAACGAAGCGACCTTACTCAGAATTTAAAAAATGATGAGCAACTGAATATAGCAGCAAAACAACCTGATGAGGTCATATCAGAAAAGGAAGCGGCTGAAAATGAGACATTAGTAGCTGAAAAAAATAATATCGATAATAATTCTGAACACACAGAAGAAAATTTAAAAGAACCAGCATTGCAGGATGATGTTGCTAAAGATGAAATACTAGCACCACAAGCAATTAAAACGAAAGATCCTGTTAGCGAAATTTTACCAGATATAGATATGAAGAAATCAACTGGTAATGAAGAAAAAAATAAGGGAAAAGATCGGACTAATAATAAGCGCAAAGAATTACATGTTGCAACTACAGTAACAGGTAGACGAAGAAAAAAGAAACGCCATACACCAATTATACAACAACAAACAAATAAACAGCATGGATTCGAAAAACCGACGGCGCCAATCGTACGGGAAGTTGAAATTCCTGAGAATATTTCGATTTCAGAACTAGGGCAACGTATGTCAGTAAAAGGATCAGAAGTGGTAAAAATTCTGATGGGTCTTGGAACTATGACTACTATAAATCAAATAGTAGATCAGGAGACTGCAGCAATTGTTGTTGAGGAAATGGGCCATAAACCAAAATTACAAAATGAAAATGCTTTAGAAGAAAAAATTATATTAGCAAATCAAGAAGGCGGAGAGGAGACATCACGCGCGCCTGTTGTGACAATAATGGGACATGTTGATCACGGGAAAACTTCGCTGCTTGATTATATTCGTAGAACAAAAGTTGCCGCTGGTGAAGCCGGTGGAATTACGCAGCATATAGGAGCGTATCGTGTTCAAACAGATAATGGCGATATTAGCTTTTTAGATACGCCTGGGCATGAGGCTTTCACTGCTATGCGAGCAAGGGGAACTAAGGCAACAGACATAGTCATTATCGTCGTAGCTGCCGAGGATGGAGTTATGCCGCAAACCGAAGAAGCTATTACTCACGCAAAAGCTGCTAAGGTTCCAATTATTATTGCTGTTAATAAAATTGATAAAGAAAATGCCGATCCAGAGCGGGTCAAACAAGAATTAGCAAATCATGAAGTTATTCCAGAAGAATGGGGAGGAGATACAATTTTTGTCCATGTCTCTGCTCTAACCGGTGAAGGCATAGACAAATTATTAGATAGTATTTTATTGCAATCAGAAATGCTTGAGTTAAAAGCTATTGAAACAGGCCCTGCCTCAGGAGTAGTTATTGAGTCTCGATTAGATAAAGGCCGTGGACCAATTGCAACTATCCTAGTACAGAGTGGAACACTTAAAAAAGGGGATATCATTATAAGCGGGCAAGAATTTGGACGCATTAGAGGATTAGTCAGTGATAGCGGCAAGAATATTGTCTCAGCAGGACCATCGACTCCTTTAGAAGTGCTAGGGCTTTCTGGTACACCAAATGCTGGCGACGAAGTTATAGTTGTACCTGATGAAAAAAAGGCCCGTGAAATTACTCTTTTAAGACAAGGAAGACATCGCGAGTCAAAAATAGCTGCACAACAAGCCATGAAACTCGAAAATGTTATGAGCCAGATGGAAGAGGGTAAAATTGTTCCGCTAAATATTCTTATTAAAGCAGATGTTCAAGGATCATCAGAAGCTTTAGTTGATGCAGTGTTAAGACTAAGTAATGATGAAGTTAAAGTAAGTATTATTAATAGTGGTGTTGGAGGGATTACAGAGTCTGATATTAATCTTGCAATGGCGTCTACCGGCATTGTTATTGGTTTTAATGTTCGAGCAGATGCAAGCGCCCGTAAGCTAGCTGACGCCGAAGGGATTGATATTCGTTATTATAGTATAATTTATGATGTCATTGATGATGTTAAAGCAGCTCTTAGCGGTTTACTAACACCAGAAATTCGAGAACAAATTATCGGTGTTGCAGAGGTTAGAGAAATATTTCGATCTCCAAAGTTTGGTGATATAGCCGGTTGCATGGTTACGACAGGATTTATTAAGCGCAATAATCCAATTAGAGTTTTACGTGATAATATAGTTATATATGAGGGCGAACTAGAATCATTACGCCGCTTTAAAGATGATGCGAATGAAGTTAAATCTGGTATGGATTGTGGTATTGGTGTGAAGAATTATAATGATGTAAAAGAGGGCGATCAGATTGAAGTGTTTGAACGAATTAGTGTTGCACGAAAAATTTGATTATTGAAATTTATGCCAAGAGAGTTTGGCCGTAATCGTAGGGTAGCGCAGCTTATTAAAGAAGAGTTAGCTATTTTGATACAAAAAAAATTTCCTTTAAGTCAGTTTGGACTAATAACTCTAACCAATGTTGATGTATCATCAGATCTAAAGAATTCTACTATCTATTTCACCGGCTTGAATCAGAAAGAATCAAATTCAGAACTTACTGCCGAACTTAATCAGCATGCTGGTTATTTTCGGCATGAGATTTCTCAGTTATTAACATCAAAAACTGTGCCCTCTATATATTTTAAATACGATAATTCTATTGAGCGCGGGCAACGACTTAGTAGTATTATTGAATCTATTGGGAGTAAAGAAAGTTTTCGTCAAAAAATAAAAAATGAAAAAACAGAAAAAAAGAATTCGTGATGATGTAAATGGTATTCTTCTGTTAGATAAGCCTGCCGGTATAAGTTCAAATAGTTCGCTTCAGCATGTTAAGCGTATATATAACGCAAAAAAAGCGGGGCATACAGGTAGTCTAGATGTGCCTGCCACAGGATTATTGCCAATTTGTTTTGGCGAAGCAACAAAAGTGTGTGGGTATCTTTTAAATTCAAACAAGAAATATCGTGTGCGATGTAAATTAGGTGAGACAACGACAACTGGAGATGCAAAAGGAGATATGCTCTCTGCTAAGCCAATCCCAAAAATAACAAAAATAAAACTGACAGAAATTTTTGAAAACTTTATCGGCAATATTCAACAGATACCACCTATGTTTTCCGCTCTAAAGCATAATGGGGAACGTTTATATAAACTCGCCTACAATGGTATTGAGGTTGAACGGAAGGCTAGAAATGTAACAATTTACAACATAGAATTGTTTGATGTATTCAGCGATTGTTTTGATATTGAAGTATTTTGCACAAAGGGTACTTACATTAGAACACTCGTTGAAGATATTGGTGAAGAAATAGGTTGTGGTGCGCATGTCTTGACATTACTTAGATTAGAATCTGGCCCGTTTCATCAGTTAGACTCTATATCACTAAAAAAAATTGAATATATCGCTGAGAAAGGACAACAGGCGCTTTATAATTTATTATTACCAATGGATGCGGCATTGAAAGATATTCCAAAAATAAGACTCGCAGATGAAGCAGCATATTACCTTTCCCTTGGCCAATCAGTGACAACTTCAGGGTTACCTAAATCAGGGCAATTAAGGATCTATAATAGTTCTCAGCAATTTATTGGTTTGGGCGAGGTGACGGAAGATGGAAAAATTTCTCCTAAACGACTGATTAATATAGGATAATAAATTTTTTTAGAATTGTTTTTTTCGCTTAAATCTTTCACTTGTTACGCTTAATATGCGCAGGTAAAATACGCGCCAAATCATACATGAGCAACAGAATTGTAGGAGCTTTAAATTATGCCATTAAGTCATGAGCAGAAATCAGGTATTGTTCAGGATTATCAGTTGAGCGCAAGCGATACTGGTTCTCCCGAAGTGCAAGTGGCATTACTAACGTCGCGTATTACAGATCTTTCAGATCATTTCAAAGAACATAATAAAGATCATCATTCAAGACAAGGTTTGTTACGCATGGTCAATCAGCGACGTAAATTACTTGATTATTTAAAAAATAAAGACATTGGTCGTTATCGTGACTTGATAACACGCCTAGGATTACGAAAATAATATTCTTCCAGACAATTACCGACGAGAAAATAATACCAAAAAACCCGCGTAATAGCGGGTTTTGATTTGTTTGTATAAAACTTAATATTTCACTTCAAATTATAAATAATTTATAACTTTAGGAATCATTCATGAGCGTAGTAAAAAAAGAATTTCAATTTGGTAGTCAAAAAGTAACTATAGAAACAGGCAAAATTGCCAGACAAGCAACCGGAGCAGTAATGGTTTCTATGGGTGATACTGTTGTGCTTGTTAGTTGTGTTGCCAAGAAAAATGCAAGAGAAGGACAAGACTTTTTTCCTTTAACAGTTGATTATCAAGAAAAAACATATGCCGCTGGTAAAATACCAGGCGGTTTTTTTAAACGAGAAGGCAGGCCATCAGAAAAAGAAACCCTTACATGCCGATTAATTGATAGACCCATTCGTCCACTCTTTCCAAAAGAATTTAAAAATGAAATTCAAATTATTGCAAATGTAATGTCACTTGATCCATGCGTTGATCCAGATATACCTGCAATTATTGGCGCATCTGCATCCCTTTCTCTAACAGGCGCCCCATTTAATGGGCCGATTGGCGCTGCTCGAGTTGGTTATAAAGAAGGCCAATATATATTAAACCCATCTTTTAAAGAACTTGATGAGTCTGAATTAGATTTAGTTGTTGCTGGGACTAATTCGTCTGTTTTGATGGTTGAGTCAGAAGCGAAGCAATTACCAGAGGATATAATGTTGGGTGCAGTGATGTTTGGGCATCAGGAATTACAAATCGTAATTGATAATATTAAAGCCTTAGTTAAAGAAGCTGGCGCCAAATCTTGGGAATGGGTTGCCGCAGAAAAGGATGAACTTCTTGAGAGCGGAACAAAAAAACATACTACTGATTTATTGCGTGAAGCATACACTATTCACGATAAACTTGAACGTAAAGAGAGAATAAGCGAAATTAAAAATGAAGTAATTGAAATAATGACAAACAAGGAAGAGCCGCAATGGTCATCCTCAGAAATTATAGAATCAATTGAAAAACTAGAAAGTCATATTGTCAGAAGCAGTATTTTATCAGGTGAAAATCGAATTGATGGTCGAGACTCGCAAACTATTCGTCCAATTACAGTGGAAACAGGAATTTTGCCTCGCACACATGGCTCAGCATTATTTACTCGAGGTGAAACTCAGGCTTTAGTTGTTGCAACATTAGGCACACAACGAGATTCGCAAATTATTGATGCTATAGAGGGAGAGCGTAAAGAACCTTTTATTTTTCATTATAACTTCCCCCCATTTTCTGTTAATGAAACAGGCCGTGTTGGCACACCAAAACGACGTGAGATTGGTCATGGGCGCCTAGCTAAAAGAGGTGTCTTAGGGGTAATGCCAAATATGGAAGAATTTCCTTATTCTATTCGAATTGTTTCTGAAATTACTGAATCTAACGGCTCAAGCTCAATGGCATCGGTATGTGGTAGTAGTTTAGCATTAATGGACGCGGGTGTTGAACTTAGTGCGCCTGTTGCAGGTATTGCGATGGGACTCATTAAGGAGAAGGAAAAATTTGTTGTTCTTTCTGACATAATGGGTGATGAAGATCATTTAGGCGATATGGATTTTAAAGTGGCTGGATCAGAAAAAGGAATTACTGCATTGCAAATGGATATAAAGATTGATGGTATAACAAAAGAGATCATGGAAACTGCTTTAAATCAGGCCAAACAAGGCCGATTACATATCTTGAGCAAGATGAATGAAGTTCTTTCTACGCATAAAAACGAGATGTCTGAGTTTGCGCCACGCATAACAACTATTAAAATACATCCAGACAAGATTAGGGACGTAATTGGTAAAGGTGGCGCCACAATACGAGCGATAACCGAGGAAACCGGGGCAACAATTGATATAAGTGATGATGGCACTGTGAATATTGCTGCTACAGATAAAGCAGCCGGTGATGAAGCAATGAAACGCGTAGAACAAATCACAGCCGATATTGAAGTAGGCAAGATTTATGAGGGGCGTGTTGCCAAACTAATGGATTTTGGCGCTTTTGTGAATATTCTTCCGGGTAAAGATGGTTTAGTTCATATTTCACAGATTTCTGAAGAACGCGTTGAAAATGTTAGTGACAAACTTAGTGAAGGGGATACTGTTAAGGTTAAAGTTTTAGAGGTTGATAAACAAGGCCGTGTTAGACTTAGCATGAAGGCTGTTAATGAGTGAATATCTATTTAATCATAATGCATAAAATATTTTGATCCGGAAATAATAGTAATTTCCTATTTTTTTGTTTTTGATTCTCCAGTTAATTAAGGAGCGAAATTTGTAAAAAAATATCTCTATGCTTAATTATTCTTTGGTAATATTTTTTTTAGTTATATGCACTAGTTGTTCAAATAAAGAGTACTCCTACTTTCCGCTTAGTAGTGGTTTAAAATGGCATTATAATGTTTTATTAACTACTAGAGATGGCTTGAAAAAACAAAAATATATACTTCATAATATCGGTTCTGATAAATTAAATGGCGAGTCTGTTTTTTTACGAAAATCACTTGATGGGACGATTCTATATTATTCAGTTTTAGAAAAAGGCATTTATTATTTAGGTAGTTCAGATAGTAGCGTATTAGATCCTAAATTCATTTCAGATAAACGACTGGTTATTCCTAAACCTTTTGCAATTAATACAAAATGGGAGCAATTAACAACAACAAAGTTACTAAAAAAAACTGGACCACCGCAAAAAACAGAATTTAAAATTATTGCAAAGGTGCCATTAGAAATAGAAATTGAGTCATTAGATGATACGGTGGTTGTCCCAGCTGGGCAATTTAATAACTGCATGAGAATTAAGATGACAGGTTCGTCATATAAAAATGCAGGGAATTATGTGGGCCTAACATTAGTTAATGTTGTGCAAACTAACTGGTATTCTCCAGGGGTAGGTCTTGTTAAAATGGAGAGACTCGAAAGAACCCAAAGTGCTGCGTTGGATAAAGGAACTTTATCAATTGAGCTGACACGTTTTGAATCAGGATAACTATTTTTAAATTAATTCTTTAAATTCGTTACATATTTTTCAGTTATTAGTATATCCATGGGGATATCAGTTTCTTCGAGCGGTAATTTTTCCACAATTTGTTCTTCAAAGGCAATCCCAACTTTCGTTTTAACTAAATTTTTCGAAAACCAACGATCATAATATCCACGTCCATACCCAAGCCTATCTCCTGTTTTTGTAAAACCAATACCTGGGGTGATAGCAATATCAATGGGTTCTAATAAAATTTCACCTGATTTAGGTGTTAAAATGCCAATATTATCCGGCTCTAAATCTGACAGACTATTAAGCTTGATAGCATCCATTTCCATGTTATTGATAATTTTGGGTACAAATAGGGTTAGGCCTTGTTTAAGAATAAAATTAATTAATGAGTTAGTTTCAACTTCATTCATGTATGAGATATAGCAAAATACGTTATTTGATTGTTTAAATTCGTCACTTTTGCGAAGAAAATATGCGATTTTTTCACTTTTTTCTATACGTTGCTTTTTAGTGAGGGAAGCACGCTTTTTTTTGAGCTCTGCGCGCAGCAATTCTTTTTTGTTTGATATACTCATAGAATAAATTATTTAATAATCAATATGATAAGTTAGTCTCTTAATAGTTAAGATTAAATATTAATTTTCTATTATCCTATGATTTTTCTAACATTAAAGAAGAAAAAAATCATAAAATGACCTACCGCTTTCTTTTTTGGGGTTTTTACGTACAATAGCGCCCTTTTTCAGCCATGTATATTTACGGGCTTAATGTAAATTTGCGAGAGGTCATCATAAGAATGGTAACAATAAGATTGTCGAGAACAGGTGCTAAAAAGAAGCCTTTTTACCATGTTGTGGTAACAGATAGCCGTAATAAACGTGATGGTCGATTGATTGAGCGTCTTGGCTTTTATAATCCTTTGGCAACAGGCCAGGATATATCGATGAAACTTGATATCGAGCGCATAAATTACTGGGTGTCGCAAGGGGCTCAAACTTCTGACAGAGTTGCAAGATTAATTAAGGATAATACATCAGAAGCAACTTAGCTCTATAAGGTGTTAAAATTGTTTAGGCAATTTTGTATTTAGGTAAAAACAGCATTGATGTCAGTTTTACTGCAGCAAAATAAAATTCCTTTAATTGTCGGCCGCATTGGTGGTGTGTATGGCGTTAAAGGCTGGTTAAAAATCTCCTCATTCACCAGACCAAACAATAATATACTATCCTATACACCTTGGTTATTAGAGATTGATGGTATTTGGCAAGAAGCTAATCTTGAAGAGTTTCAAATACGGGGTGAAAGATTGTTGATAAAAATTTTAGGAATAGATAATCCTGAGGATGCTAGTCAATATGTGAATTGTGATGTCGCTATCAAACATGAACAACTACCCACACTAAATAAAGGTGAGTATTATTGGCGAGACTTAATTGGACTAAAGGTTTTAAATCAGGATGAGGTTGAATTAGGTGTTGTTAGTGAAATAATTGAAACAGGTGCAAACGATGTATTTGTTGTCACAGGAAATGATGAGAGTGAAACAAGAGTATTAATTCCATATGTAATGGATATATATGTCAAAAGAATTGATTTGATTAGCCAAACTATACATATCAATTGGGTGATTGATAATTGATGTATCAGTTAGACGTAATTACACTCTTTCCAGAAATATTTTCTTCGGCATTAGAAAAAGGAGTGGTAGGGCGAGCACTAAAAAATGGTTTAGTTGATTTTAGGAGCTGGAATCCAAGGGATTTTACCAAAGACAAACATAAGACAGTTGATGAGCGTCCTTATGGCGGCGGCCCAGGAATGGTTTTGATGTATGAGCCTGTTTGTTCAGCCATTAAAAAAGCTAGAATAGAACAACCAAACACAAAAGTTATTTATCTTTCTCCGCAAGGCAGAGAACTAAAGCAAACTGGTGTGGTTGAGTTATCAAAGCGTCAGGGAATGATCCTTGTTTGTGGCCGGTATGAAGGAATTGATGAGCGTATTATTAAATATGAGGTCGATGAGGAGTGGTCTATCGGTGATTATGTCCTTAGTGGCGGTGAATTTGCTGCATTAGTGTTGATTGATGGTGTCTGTAGAATATTGCCTGGAGTTTTAGGGGGTAAAAATTCAGCAAATGAAGATTCATTTGTTGACGGTTTGCTAGACTATCCGCATTATACGCGTCCTGAGGATATTAATGGTTTTGTAGTGCCAGGAGTTTTGCAGAGCGGCAACCATGAGGAAATAAGACGTTGGCGTCTTAAGCAAGCTCTAGGCAAAACGTGGCGAGTTAGACCAGATTTAATCGAAACAATTGAGCTTGACGATGAACAAAGAATACTACTGCAAGAATATATAAATGAAATTAAGTAATCACGAAGCGAATAACTTAAAAAGTGTGATTGGAGAGCAAAATGACAAATATAATTGAACAGCTTGAAGCTGAGCAAATGACACGTAAAATACCGAAATTTGGTCCTGGGGATACGGTTATCGTTCAGGTAAAAGTTAAAGAAGGGCAGCGAGAACGATTACAGGCATTCGAGGGTATCGTAATTGCTGTTAAAAATAGAGGCCTAAATTCTTCATTCACTGTGCGTAAGATTTCTTACGGTGAAGGTGTTGAAAGAGTTTTTCAGACATTTAGTCCTAGCGTTGATGAGATTCAAGTTAAACGGCATGGCGATGTTCGACGTGCCAAATTATATTATATGAGAGATCTTCGCGGTAAAGCGGCTCGAATTAAAGAAAAAATAAAGGTTTCCACATAATTAAAAAGGGAGCCGGTTTCTTTAGTTATGCTGTTACAAGAGCTTTATTATGTAAAAGGGATTAACGACTCGCTACTTGAAAAAATCTAAAGCACAAGCATATCATATCACCCGGCAAGAATTCTGCGGGCTGTCTTCAGTATTCATGATTACTAGAGCATGAATCAAAAAAACAAAAAACTATCAAATAAGTCTACAGAGATTATTGATTTATTCTTGGACACTCTATGGATGGAGCGTGGTTTAAGTAAAAATACTTTATCTGCTTATCGTAGTGATTTATGTAAATTCTTGTTATGGCTAGAAGGAGAAAATATTGAAGTCGATCAAGCTAGATCTAACAATATTCTTACGTATTTAGCATTATCAGAAAGAAAATCTACACGAACTATAGCAAGAAGTTTGTCAAGCTTGCGACGTCTATATGAGTACTTATGCAGAGAAGGCAGAATAAAAATAAATCCAGTTGATAATGTGGATGCGCCAAGACTTGGTCGAAATCTACCAAAATCATTAACTGAGAATGAAGTGGAGTCACTATTAGAAGCGCCTAACGTAGAACAAGCTCTTGGTCTTAGAGATAAGTGTATGCTAGAGGTTTTATATGCCACGGGTTTACGTGTATCAGAACTTGTTGCTTTAACTTTATACCAGATCAATTTACGACAGGGAGTGATTAGGGTAACGGGAAAAGGAAATAAGGAACGCTTAGTCCCGTTTGGCGAAATAGCAACACAATGGCTTGATAAATATCTAAGTTCTGCGCGTGATGAAATTATAAAAGATAAATTTGTAACTGATGCATTGTTCCCGAGCATAAGAGGTAAAGCAATGACGCGGCAGACTTTCTGGCATATGATTAAACGCTATACGATAAGTGCTGGTATTAAAAAGTCAATATCCCCGCATATTCTAAGACACGCGTTTGCAACACACTTAATTAATCATGGCGCTGATCTTAGGGTTGTGCAGATGCTGCTTGGACATAGCGATATATCGACCACTCAAATCTATACGCATGTCGCAAGAGAGCGGCTAAAAGATATACATGCAGAACATCACCCACGCGGTTAGCATTGCACGGAAGACTTCGACTTATTCAGTAATTTTTGGAGCATCATGCAGGTACTGGTGTATAATAAAATAATTCATTAATATTAAAATTAATTTTGAAAAAAGTTAAATTAATTAAGGAAAAACTTTGATGAAGTTTAGATTTTATTTTTTGTTTTTAATTTTTATTTCAGCATTTGTTGTTGCTGATGAAGATCTTAGAAATCAGCTTATGTTAGAATTTCACGAATCCTTGTCGAGAATATCTTCCGATTTTGAGATAACGGATGTTAAAAAAACACCTATTGATGGCTTGTATCAAGTTATGATTGGTTCTGATGTGATTTACATGACTCGCGATGGTAATTATGTATTAAAAGGAGAAATTTTGGATATAGGAGATCGTAAAAATCTAACGGAAGATGCTCTTGCTGAGAATAGAATAAATTTACTGAATACTATTACTAAAGATGAATATATCGAGTTTGCTTCTAATTCAACTGAAAGCTATATCTATGTTTTTACTGATGTTGACTGTGGTTATTGTAGAAAGCTCCATCGCGATGTTCCAGAACTAAATGCAAAAGGAATAGCTGTACGTTACTTAGCCTACCCACGCGCAGGTATTGACTCAACTGTTGGCGAAGAAATGAGAAATGTTTGGTGTGCGAAAGATAGGCAATCGGCATTAACACGAGCAAAAAATCGCAAACAAGTAGAATCTAAAATATGTGATGCGCCAATTGCTAGACAGTATGCGCTTGGTAAAGAGCTCGGCGTGACCGGAACCCCCGCTATTTTTTTAGAGAACGGAAGAAAACTACCGGGCTATATTCCACCAGATGAATTAATTCAGCAAATTTATAATTAAACTAATCAAAGATATAATTTTAATCTAACTTATCATGGCCATATTTAAATCCCTTTACAGATTTAATAATTGCTTTTGATAAACGACCATCTTTTTCTGTTGTTATTACTTTAATAGGTAAAAAATCTAATTCATATGCACACCAAAAATATGTTTCTTGCTTATTTTTTTTATAACGTGCAAGTTTTATTGTGTTGAAGTTCCCAAGGGGTGTTTTTATTATTTCGTCTTTGATTTTTTTAAAAGCGTACTCTTTTATTTTCCCCCCATCAGCAATTATATATTTTTCAGGAATATTCCCTAATTTAAGATCGATCATAATCATAAACTGAGATAATAATTTATCTAAAATTCCATTTTTTGTTTCCATTTTCCAGATCGAGTCATTAACGCGATTAATTATTTCTTTTTTATTCCATTTGAAATTGATTTCTACATCTCTGTCTTTTTTGCCACCGGTATGCTGATATTTGTAGAGTAGCGGGATAATATTTGAATTAGAGAAATTCCAGTTACTAACTTCAATAATATGGTCTTTTCTGAACAATGAAATTAAACCCGTTGTTTTAGTTTCAGAGCGGAAAACATAATTATTTTCTTGATCTTTATAGAAACGTCTTTCCATAAGAGCGATTTTAGTATTATCGCTGTATAGCTTGTAGCTAACCTCAAAAAAGGGTGGAATATTATCCTGAGCCACAGAAATTTGCATACAAATGAGTAAGTAAAGTAGAAATAGATACGTTTTAATCAACATATTGAATACTATGATAATTATCGTGTGTTAGAATCTGTAATATACATAATATAATCTGAACTCATTTTTTCAATGCAAGACGTAATTTTTAAAACCATAAATTCGGCCAAAGTATTAGTTGTTGGCGATATTATACTTGATCAATATATTTATGGTGAAACCAATCGAATTTCTCCTGAAGCTCCTGTACCTATTGTTAGAGTCAAAAATACTGAGGAGAGGCCGGGTGGGGCTGCAAATGTTGCCTTGAATGTCGCGTCACTTGGGCTGAATGTGCAATTATTAGGTATAACGGGTAATGATGAATCCTCAACGCGTTTAGAAAATATTCTTAAGAAAAAAAAAGTAAATTGTTATTTTATACGCAAAGATAATTTTCCAACAATAATCAAAAGAAGAGTGCTTAGTCGGCATCAACAATTAATACGGCTTGATTACGAAAATGATTTAAATACGATAAAAATAAATGGTCTTGTAGAAAAATATATTGAGTTACTAGAATCAACTGATGTTGTTATTCTTTCTGATTATGCAAAAGGCGGGTTAGCTGAGGTAGAGAGCCTTATAAAACATGCTAATGAAAAAGAAATTCCTATACTTGTTGATCCAAAATCTAAGGATTTTGGATGCTATAAGAGCGCAAATGTTTTAACTCCAAATGAAAAAGAATTTGAAGCTATTGTTGGGGATTGCGAAACAGATGATGAATTAATAGAAAAGAGTAAATCACTTCGTGAAGAACTTGAACTGGATGCATTATTAGTAACACGTGGTGAAAAAGGGATGGCTCTAATACAAAAGAATAAACCAATAATACATCATAAGTCAGCAGCTCACGAAGTTTTTGATGTAACAGGTGCTGGCGATACTGTAATCGCTGTATTAGCTGCTTCGATAGCGAGTAAACTACCTCTGGAAATTGCAACCTTATTCGCCAATACCGCAGCAGGCCTTGTTGTCGAAAAACTTGGTACTGCAACAATTACTACTGATGAAATCAATAAAAATCTTAATACCGAAGGAAATTTATCGGCAATAACAGACAGGAATCAAGCCTTAGAAATTATCAATAAAGCAAAGGACCGTGGCGATCGGATAATAATGACAAATGGTTGTTTCGACATAATTCATACTGGCCATGTGCGCTATTTATCTCAAGCAAAGTCGCTCGGTAACTTTCTCGTTATCGCAATCAATGATGATGATTCTGTAAAGCGATTAAAAGGAAGCAACCGACCTATTAATTCTCTCGAAAACAGAGCGACAGTATTGAGTGGATTAGCTAGCGTTAATCTGATTGTTCCTTTTACTGAAGATACACCTGAAAAACTCATCAGATTTTTAGAACCAGATACACTTGTAAAAGGCGGGGATTATGATGAAGAGCACATTGCCGGGGCTAAATCAGTCAGAGAATCAGGTGGAGATGTCGTAATTGTGCCTTTCGAAGAAGGATATTCGACTTCCCATATATTGAAAAAAATCAAAGATAAAAAGCAGGATTAGTATGATTGTTGTTACTGGTGGGGCGGGTTTTATTGGGAGTCATCTTGTTTTAGAACTTAATAAAACAGGCACAAATAAAATAGTTGTGGTCGACAACCTAAAAAATAAAGAAAAAAATAAGAATTTAATTGAAGCTAAAATTGTAGACTATATCGATAAAATTGATTTTTTAAAATTAATCGAAAAACGCGATCCATTTTGTGAAGATATTGATTTTGTATTCCATCAAGGTGCATGTACTGTCACCACAGAATGGGATGGTCGATATATGTTGGAGAATAATTTTAGATATTCGAAAGTCTTACTTAATTTTTGTCTTGAACGCTCAATCCCTTTTATCTATGCATCAAGCGCAGCAGTTTATGGTATTAATTCTAATTTTGCTGAGAAACGGAAAAATGAAGGCCCAGTAAATATATATGGATATTCAAAATGGTTATTTGATCAATATGTGCGTAGCTTGAAAAATAAAATTAAATCACAAGTAGTAGGCCTTCGTTATTTTAATGTTTTTGGGCCAGGTGAGGCGCATAAAAATAATATGGCGAGTGTTGTTTATCATTTCGATAATCAAATTAATGAAATGGGGGAACTAAAATTATTTAAAGGAAGTCATGGCTATGCTGATGGTGAGCAACGCAGAGACTTTATTTTTGTCGATGATGTTATTAAGGTCAATCTATGGATGATGAATAATTCTAATATTTCTGGTATTTATAATGTTGGCACAGGCAAAGCACATAGTTTTAATGATATAGCGAATGCAGTTATAAAAAGACGCGAAACAGGAAGAATTAAATATATTCCATTTCCAAAGGAATTAGAGGAAAGTTACCAAAGTTATACTGAAGCTAATTTAGAAAACTTACGAACAGCTGGTTACAAGAAAGAATTTATCGGATTAGATGAAGGTGTGATCGCTTATCTTGACGCGATTTATTAAACTTTTTTATATTAATAACAATATTTTTAAAATCAATTGCAATATTTTTATACATCCGTAATTTACTTTTTAATACCATTTGTTCTCATAAGGCTATTATTGATTAGCATTAAATATCCATCTTATAGAGCAAAATGGCATGAGAGATTTGGGTTTATTAATTGGAAGAATTCTAATAAACCCCTTATTTGGATTCATGCTGTTTCGGTCGGAGAGGTCAATGCAGCAAAGCCTATTGTTAGTTTTCTTTTAAAGAAATACCCCCATTACCAAATCATCATCACAACAGTAACACCATCAGGAGCAAATACTGTTTTACAGTGCTACGATGACAACGTTAAAAATTTTTATCTACCTTATGACGTACCTTTCTGTGTAAGGAAATTTATACAAAAAATTAACCCTAGTATTTTAATAACAATGGAGACTGAAATTTGGCCAAATCTCTATCAAACCTGTCATTACGCTAATGTGCCAATATTTATAGTCAACGCCAGATTAAGCCAAAAATCAATGAAAGGATATCAATTGGTTTCAACCCTAACAAAGAATACGCTTAAATTTGTGGATAAAATTGCAGCACAAACTGAGGTTGATGCGGAACGCTTTATTGCGCTTGGCGCTCAACATGAAAAAGTTTCGGTAGTCGGTAATTTAAAATTTGATATTGCTATTCCTCAAAGCATTAAAGAAGAGGCAGAACCTCTGAGGCATTATTTTTCAGTTAATCGTCCAGTATGGATGGCTGCAAGCACTCATCCGGGAGAAGAGGAAATTATTCTGAATGCACATAAAAGAATTCTATCTAAATATCCAGACGCAATTCTAATCTTAGCGCCACGACATCCAGAAAGATCAGAAAAATTATCATTACTGTGTAAAAAGATGAATTTTTCTTTAGTAAGGCGTACCGAAGAAATATCATTCGATAGCAATCATAATGTTTTTTTGCTAGATACATTGGGAGAGCTCCAACTATATTATGCAGCATCAGAAGTTGCTTTTGTTGGTGGAAGTCTTGTTAATACTGGCGGGCAAAACATGTTAGAGCCCGCTAGCTTGAATTTACCAATTATTACTGGTCCATATACATATAATTTCTTTGAGGTAAGCAGATTACTTTTAGAAAATGAAGCATTGCTTTTGGCTGCAAATGATGAACAATTAGCTTTAAATGTTATAGAATTATTGAGTGATGCTAATCGAAGACATGTAATGGGGGAACGGGCAAAAGCCGTTATTCTTGTAAATAGAGGCTCATCTGAGCGAGCTGCCGCATTAATAGAGCCTTATTTATCCAGTTCAATATGAACTTTTTAAGTAGATGTCGCTTCTAATGAATTCTAATTGAGCAAATAAATTTCATTTTTAGATATACTAAAACTAAAGAGGTAAAGGTAATGAAAAAAACAGCAATTAGTTTAGCTATTCTTCTTTTTGGTACGATGCCAAGCATGGCGTATGAATATCCAACAGAAGAAACCATTCGCTATGCACTCAATTGTATGACGACACTCGGCGGACAAACGGATCAGAATCTTTATACTTGTTCATGTCGATACGATTCAATCAGAGAGGTTTTACCCTTCGATGATTATGCAGACGGGAAAACATACGAAAGAAATAGAGCAATGCCCGGCAAAAAAGGTGGCTTTTTTAGGGATAATGAGCGTGGCGAAGAATTATATGGTGTCTTGGTCAGTGCAAGAGAGCAAGCTGATGAACAGTGTATCGTCGTGAAACAAGTTCAAATGATAGAACCAACCAGCAGTGAATAGACGTATTTGTAATTCATTTTTACAAACAAAAATATAGAGTTTTATATATTCTTTATTTTCTATGAGTCCAAAGATACCTTGTATGTATCACTGAACGCATTCTTTTTGGTATCTGTGCCTTTTACAAGCATAGTCCCTTCTTTTTCAGGGACGAAGTAGAAGCGTAAGGCAGGGTCCATACTGACAGAAAATGTTAACGATGCTTTAACGATAAGTTTCCCATTGTAGTTGATCTCAATACTATCGACAAAAAAAGCGGGCGGTCTTACTCGTGAACCAATTTTTAACGGAGCCATACCAGTAATATTAGGATGACGTATTTTTAACTGCATCAAATTAGGTTTGCCAAGCACCAAATCGCCTACCACTTTCATTCTCATCTTTCCAAGTAACTTTTTTGACTCTTCGCTACCTGGCGGAGGTGGTGCAGAGCATGCCCCCTTTGCTTTTATAAAAGATTTTGTCATGTAAAGTTCACCGGTATTTAATTCAGCAATTGCACGTACATAATTATGAGCATCAACACGTATACGCAACGCTAAATCAGCTTTACCACTATCGGGCGTGAACTCAAAAGCGCCAACCAACGGAATCGGGTTCTTATCAATGAAGATATGCATTTTCTTTATATAGAGATCGTCCGTCTGTGGAATTTTAGTGTGTACCGAAATTGGAACAAAGCTTGCATCTTCTGCCAAAATCGGGGCTTTCAGTTCAAGAATTGTTTGTTCTGCACCCTCAATGATTTCTCTATCTTGGAAAAACTGTTTTCTAATATTTTTTTCCCAGGCTTGGTCAGATAAATTCTGTCTCCAAACAGTTGTGTCTCCGGTTGGCCGAAGATTCGCTGGAGCGACATCAGCTTGCGCAATTGAAGCAATTAGCAAACTAGTAATTACTGCTAAACTATGAATATTCATAAAAACTCGCTATTATTTTCATACTTTCATTCATATCGATTTTTTAATAATGTAGCTCCGATACTCATGATTATTATCAAAACTATTGATTATTACCAATATTTTCGTTATATATATTACACCAAAATAAAGATAAAAATGTTTTATTAATTGGTCATTTTAGTAGCAATAATCCTGTAACGCAAAAATACGCAATAAAACCCAATAAAGCTCATAATCCTATGTATAGATATTGCCCAATATATTGTTTCTTATGGTAAAAAAAGACCTTGCAAGGGGCGGGAAAATTTCCTACACTCGCATCTGAAGTAATGAGTTTGATGAGCCGATTAGGGCTGGGTTTTAAGGAATAAAAAACCCTTAAATTCTTCAATAAGAATTAAAGATTTTTCGGCATCAATAGTACTTACATAAAAAAATTGTTTTGACATCTATTTTGATGATAACAATAAAAATAGTTGATGTAGTTTTTCTTTCTTAAAGTTTATATTTTTCGAAAGTTATTTGATAAAACTACCTCGATTGAACTGTTAGGGAAAATCCTAATTTCACAAATGGGTAATAGGATTGATAAAACTTAAAAGCATGCGTCTTACTGCAAGTTATTTTTCTTTCTCTATGAGAGCGATTAGCAAGTCTAGTCTTAAATTATTTATTCCCCTTTCAAAAGTTCAATCAATTTCTTCTCCATTACATTTACCGATTTTTAAAGCTCAATAGTTCTTTATGATCTCGAGGAACTGCTGGGTTGTTTATCACATTATGAGATCACACATGATCAACCAATTATAGAGGAGGAGGTCATGAGTAAATTATCATTAAAGAAATGGCTCATAGCTATTTTAGCATTAGGGATTTCTGCATCAGTAGTTGCGAATGATGAAGTTCGTAAACTGAATGCTAACCCTAACTATTGGGCTTTTCCTGGTGGCGACTACAACAACTGGCGTTATACTGAGTTGAATCAAATCAACACAAAAAATGCTAGCAAGTTAGTTACTGCTTGGACTTTTTCAACTGGCCGTTTACAAGGTCATGAAGGTGGACCATTAGTATTACCATCAAGCGCAACTGGCTTAGGTGGCGATACTCTTTATATCCATTCTTCATTCCCTAATGACGTTTTTGCTATCAGTTTGGATACGCTTGAAATCGTTTGGTATTTCGAGCCACAACAAGACGAAGCAGAAACCGTACCTGTAATGTGCTGCGATATTGTTAATCGCGGTTTAGGTTACAGTATGGGTCAAATTTATCTTCAACAAGCCGACACAACCTTGGTTGCGTTAGACGCTGGTACCGGTAAAGTAAACTGGACAGCAGAGAATGGTCGTGATATCGGTTATGGTCCTGCTGCTGGTGATACCAATACCAACGCTCCACACCCAATTAAAGACAAAGTCTTTACTGGTTGTTCAGGTGCTGAGTTTGGTGTTCGTTGCTGGATGGCTGCTTTCAATGCGAAAGACGGTTCTCTTGCATGGCGTGCATTTAGCATGGGTCCAGACGAAGATATTCGTTTCGACGCTAACACCACTTCATTGGGCAAGAAAGTTGGCAAAAATTCTTCACTAAATTCTTGGTGTTCGAATGCTGACTGGAAGGCTCCATCTACTGGTCCTAACAAATGTAGTGGACTAAGTGATGCATGGAAGTCTGGTGGTGGTTCAACTTGGGGTTGGTGGCCTGCTGACTTCGACGAAAACTTGATGTACTACGGAAATGGTAACCCATCTACGTGGAACCCTGTTGTTCGTCCTGGAGACAACAAATGGTCAATGACTATATTCGCTCGTGATATCGATACCGGTGTTGCGCGTTGGGTATATCAAATGACTCCACATGATGAGTGGGATTACGATGGTGTTAACGAAATGATCCTAGCTGACATTAAAGTTAAGGGTAAAATGACCAAAGCTTTAGTTCACTTTGATCGTAACGGTTATGGATACACCATGAATCGTGTAAACGGTGCTTTACTTGTAGCTGAAAAGTATGACCCAGCTGTTAACTGGTCAACTCACGTTGACATGAAGACGGGTTATCCTCAAACGCTTCCACAGTACTCAACTCATTTTAACGGTGAAGACGTAGTTTCAAAGGATATTTGTCCTGCAGCACTTGGTACCAAGGATCAGCAGCCTGCTGCTTTCTCTCCACGTACCAATCTGTTCTATGTTCCAACTAACCACGTATGTATGACCTACGAACCAGTAAGTTATGCTGCAGGTGGTAACCAATACACAGCTGGTGCGGCTTATGTTAACGCTGCTCTAACTATGTATCCTGCTGGTGCTGTTTGCCCAGATTGTCCAAATAATAATAGTCAAAAGGACAACATGGGTAACTTCATCGCTTGGGATGCAGGTAAAGGTAAAATTGTTTGGAATATTGTCGAACAATGGTCTGTATGGTCTGGTGTTCTTACCACAGCTGGCGATGTAGTGTTCTACGGAACTCTTGACGCTTATGCTAAGGCCGTTGATGCGAAGACTGGTAAATTGCTATGGAAGTTCAAAGCTCCATCAGGCATTATCGGCAACTTCAACTCTTGGGCTCACAAGGGTAAGCAATACGTTGGTGTTCTTTCGGGCATCGGCGGTTGGGCAGGTGCAGTTGTGTCTATTGAAGGCCTAGCTGCAGCTCCTGATGATGCTGCTCTTGGTGCTGTTGGTGGTTATCGTAAACTTCTCAATTCTTCACGTAATAGTGGCGTATTGATGGTGTTTAGCCTACCTTAAGCAATAAACAGACGTAAGTTTGTTAGATCCCTGGTACTTCGGTATCAGGGATTTTTTTTAGTGGTTTACGGTTTAATGTATTATTATCAGAAAGTATTATTATAAAAAAATAATGAGAATATTTAGGTTCAATTAATAAGAACTTGTTCCAAATTATTAAGTCTTATATATGAAGATTAAAGGGGTGATTGCAATGATAACAACACGATATATCGGAATAATTTTAAGCGCATTGGTGTATATGCTTCCAAATTTAGTTAATGCGGAAGAGCATATAGTGAATGCTGCTGCAAGAGAATTTAAGCCTGCTATTATTTATGTTCAGCCAGGCGATACTGTGAAATTTACTAATATGACCTCTCATAATTCTGTGACTTACTTAGTGCCTGAAGGCGGTACAGGTTGGGGTGAAAAAGGAAAAATGGCTGGCGGAACTTTCATAACACCAGCAATAGATGCAGAAGGTATTTATGGGTATGTTTGTGAACCGCATATTGGTTTCGGAATGGTTGGGGTTGTCGTTGTTGGCGGTGTTAGTGCCGATGATAAAGCGGCAATGAAGGAAAGAGCGATGGCAGAGTTACAAGGCCCTTTTAAAAGACTTATTGGTAAAATTAATAAGATTAAACCGACATTAAAATAATTCACTAATCTAAATTTTAGGATAATTATTAACCCACAGTGTATGTGGGTTTAAAACATTTTATGAACAGAAGAATATTATTTTTACTACTCACATTAATTGCTAGACCAGTTTTAGCTGATGGCCATTTACCTGATTCAGAATATTTTAAGGTATGCGCTGACCCTTATATGTTGCCCATGTCCAATCAAGACGGCGAAGGATATGAGAATAAAATTGCTGAACTTTTAGCCAACAAGCTGGGTTTAAAACTAAAGTATGAGTTTTTTCCACAACGCATCGGTTTTATCAGAAATACCCTAAGAGCAGAATCAGATAGCGGGTCAGGTTATAAATGCGATATCGTTATTAACGTTCCTTCCAGTTTTGAGTTAGCCGCTACAACTGACCCTTATTACACAACATCATACGCGCTTATCTACGCAAAGGGACGTAATTTAGATTCAGTTACAGACCCGATGATGCTATTAGATGTTGTAAAGACAAGTAAAGATAAAATAAAAATTGGATTAAGTGATATAGGCGCTGCTCAATTATGGGTATTTTATAATGGATTAATGTCTTATATGACTCCTTATCAAGGGCAGCCAGGAGACCCAAAGGCTAATCCTAATAAAAAACTAATTGATGAAGTTGTAGCAGGTAATATCGATGCAACTGTTGTTATGGGCCAAGCAGCGGGATATTGGGCAAAACAATACAAAGACAAGGTTGAACTGATTGTATTACCCTTGAAAGATGACCCGAAAAAGAAGTTACGGCTTACCTATAGTTTTTCGATGGCTGTGCGACACAGAGAAAAAGCCTGGAAAGAAACGATTAATAAATTGATTAAAGAAAATAAAACAGAGATTGATGATATTTTAATTGATTACAACATACCACTAATAAAGCAGTAGGATTGAATATATGAAATTTTTAATGAATTTTTTATTTATTGTGAGCTTATTATTAACATACTCAGTTGAAATTATTGCAGAAGAGGGTGTTGAAGAGGCGCCAGAAAAATCGAATGTAATAAAGGGCGCAAATGCATTAACCGAAGAAGAATTAAGTAAGAGTATTGGTCGTTATGGCGAAGTTGATGAAATTCCGGAAGATTTTGAATTTGCATCTGCTGAGAATAAATTATGGTTAGATAATCACCTTGGCAATATTACTCAGCCAACAAGCCTATACTATGAGTTTGTTAAATCAGGTACATATGAAGAAGGTTTTAGTGATTCAGTTTATTTAAAAATTCTAGAATTAAATGATGATGGCACTAAAAACACACTATTGGATTTTTTTACAGCCGAGAGAAAACAAACGATACCAGAAGGCAATACTACACATATAAGAGGTAACCCGGTACTGGGTATTTATATGAATGGTGATGTCTATGAGATGGCGCGAATGACAGGCGGAAAAGCAAATCGATATCGGTATTTTTTAAAACAAATAAAAGTTGCACTAAGAGAAACTGCAAAAGTCGAAGCCACGACTTTCAGCTACAATGGAAAAGAATATAAAGGAGAAAAGGTATTCTTCACTCCTTATGTTGGAGACCCACACCGACGTGATTTTGAAATATTTGCAGATAAATACTATGAAATTATATTTTCTGATGAAATTCCGGGTAAGCTCTACCAAATTACAACGATTATTCCTGATAAAAGTAATGAATCGGCAGAGCCTTTGGTTATGGAGACTTTAAGACTGGTTGATGTAAAAAATCAAGATTCTTAAATATAAAACTATGACCCGTATAGATATTTAACATCCGACACTCTATTTCCCTTATTTTTATTATTAATCAAATCGCCTGGGCGTTGACCTTTTCGTAATTTTACAGCGCAGTATTTAAATTCTGGAATTTTTCCAATAGGGTCTAATGCTTCGTTTGTAAGCAGATTAGCCGCTGCCTCATTAAATGAAAATGGCATCATGACAACACCTTTTTGCATGCCTTCATCTGCACGTGTTGTCGCTGCAATTTTTCCTCTTCGAGACTCAATGACAAGCATATCCCCAGATTTTAGTGAAAATAATTTAAGATCTTCAGGATTAATTAATATACATGGCCCTGGTTCGATAGCATCAAGCACTCGTGAATGACGAGTCATTGTTCCGGTGTGCCAATGTTCAAGCTGTCTTCCTGTGATAAATACAAATGGGAAATCATTATTGGGAAGTTCAGCAGGTTCCGTGTAATCTGCAGCAATAAAACTTCCCTTTCCGTCTTGAGTTGGAAATATACCATCTTTAAAAATAATGGGTTCACCAGGGTCGCCAACATTGGTTAATGGGTAGGTGAGTGAGTCAACCTTTTCTAGTCTTTCCCAGGTAATTCCAGCCATACTTGGTGTCGCAACCCTTATCTCATTAAATACATCTTTTGTAGCCTTATAATTCCAATTAAGACCCATACGATTAGCAATTTCTTGAATGATCCATAAATCTTGTTTTGCCTCACCAGGTGGCTCAACAGCTTGCCTTCCTAATTGAACACGTCGATCAGTATTTGTAAACGTGCCATCTTTTTCAGGAAATGCAGAAGCAGGTAATATTACATCGGCATAACCACATGTTTCCGTAAAGAAGATATCTTGAACAACCATATGATCAAGTTTTGAGAGTGCATTTCTAGCGTGATTCAGATTAGGATCAGACATTGCTGGATTCTCACCCATGACATAAAGCCCATTAATATCTTTGTTGTAAATCGCGTGCATAATTTCCACAATTGTTTTTCCATTATTTGGGTCTAGTTTTTGACCCCAAAGTTTTTCAAATTTCTTTCTAATTGTAGAATCAGTAACAGGTTGGTAGTCGGGGTAGACCATAGGAATTAAACCTACATCAGACGCTCCTTGAACATTATTTTGTCCTCGTAAGGGATGTAGCCCCGTACTTTCACGACCAATTTGTCCGGTCATCAGCGCAAGTGAAATTAAACAGCGTGCATTATCAGTACCATGAATATGTTGGGATATACCCATACCCCAAAATATAATTGATGACCCTGATGTTGCATAAAGTCGAGCGACTTCCTTAATTACATTTACATCAATTCCACAAATCGGAGATACTTTTTCAGGTGAATAATTTTTAACTGTTTCAATAATTTTTTCAAAGCCATTGGTATGTTCATCAATGAATTTTTTATTGTGTAAGTTTTCATTGATAATAACGTGCATCATTGCATTTAGTAAAAGCACATCTGTGCCTGGTCGTAATTGTAAGAAATGACTTGAGTGCAGGGCAATATCAGAGTTATAGGGCTCAATAATAATAAGCTTGCTACCGCGTTCAGATGCATTTTTTAAAAATGTTGCAGCTACTGGATGATTTTCGTGCGGTCTTGCACCAATAACAATAATAACGTCAGCGTATGAACCGTCTGAAACTTGATTTGATACAGCCCCCGAGCCAATAGTTTCTAGCAAAGCAGCAACAGATGAAGCATGGCATAATCTTGTACAGTGATCGACGTTATTTGTTCCAAAACCTGATCTAACTAATTTCTGCACTAAATAAGCTTCTTCATTACTTCCTTTAGCACAACCAAAACCCGCAAGAGATTGCGAGCTTTTATTATTTTTAATTTTATTAAAACCTTCAGCTGCAAAATTTAATGCTTCATCCCATGTTACCTCACGAAAAAACTTATGCATATTTTCACGCGTAACTAATTCGGATGTTTTTTTAGAATTTTCTCGCCTAATCATTGGTTTCTTTAAACGATCAGGGTGATGGATATAATCAAATCCATAGCGTCCTTTAACGCATAATCGACTTTTATTCGCAGGACCATCTCTACCATCCACATATTGAATGCGATTATTTTTTATATTAAACGAGAGCAAGCAGCCAACACCACAATAAGGACAAACAGAATCAACTTTTTTATCAGTTTTGACCAAACCAACATTTTTTGCAGGCATTAGTGCACCTGTTGGACAGGCTTGGACGCATTCACCGCAGGCCACACAGGTACTTTCGCCCATAGGCGCATCCATATCAAAAACAATCTTTGAATGTTTGCCTCGAAAAGCATAACCAATAACATCATTTACTTGTTCTTCACGGCATGCGCGTACGCAACGGGTACATTGAATACAGGCGTCGAGATTTACAGCAATTGCAGGATGTGACACATCATTACGGATTTTCTCTCTTTCTTCGAAACGAGGATTGTAAAGGGAAAGTTTTTCTGCCCAGTGATCTAGCTCTGAATTAATTTTATAGGGTGACTTTCCTTGTTGTGGCATGTCTGAAAGCAGTAACTCTAATACCATTTTTTGAGATAAACGAGCTCTCTTATTTGCGCTATTAACCTTCATGCCTTCAGTTGGTTTTCGACAGCATGATGGTGCTAGAACACGTTCACCTTCAATTTCAACAACACAGGCACGACAATTACCATCAGAGCGATATCCGTTCTTATAACAAAGATGAGGGATTTCTACATTATTGCGTTTAGCAGCTTGGAGAATTGTTTCATCACCAAAAGAGGTGATTTCTTTATTGTCTAAACTAAAGCTTATTATTGTTTCGTTTTCTTGTTCTGGGTTGGCGGCCACTTTTCAAATTCCTCAGGAAAATATCTAATCGCACATCTAACTGGGTTTGGCGCCGCCTGCCCTAAACCACATATTGATGCATCACACATCGCGATAGAAAGTTCTTCTAATAAGTCTTTATCCCATTCCTCTTTTTCCATCAATTGTATCGCTTTTGATGTCCCAACGCGACAAGGAGTGCATTGGCCGCATGATTCATGCTCAAAAAAGCGCATTGAATTAAGGGCCAGCCCTTTAACTTTGTCTTTATCAGAAAGCACGATTATAGCTGCTGAACCAATAAAACAGCCATGTTTTTGTAATGTATCAAAGTCCAATGGCTCATCTCCAAGCGATGCTGGCAAAATTCCGCCCGATGCTCCGCCGGGGTAATAGCCATAAAATTTCTGACCATCAAGCATTCCGTCACAATATTCATCTATTAGCTCTTTTATACTGATGCCCGCAGGAGCCAGATGGACTCCAGGTTTTTTAACACGCCCGCTAACTGAAAATGAGCGGAGACCTTTTCGTTCACGACGACCATTAGATGAAAACCAATTTGGACCTTTTTCAATAATATCTCTAATCCAATGCAGGGTTTCCATATTCTGTTCTAGAGTAGGGCGTCCAAAAAGTCCAACTTCAGCAACATAGGGAGGACGTAAACGAGGCATACCAGGTTTTCCTTCGATAGATTCAATCATCGCAGATTCTTCACCACATATGTAAGCCCCTGCTCCTCTTCTTAAATGTATTGTTGGTAGTTTACATGGAGGCATCGTTTTAATTTTATCTAATTCTTTTTCTAACAACATCCTGCAGCCCGCATATTCATCTCTTAGATAAATATAAATATCATCTGCTTCAATCGCCCAGTGAGCGATTAGCGTTCCTTCAATAAAACGATGCGGATCATTTTCAAGGTAATAACGGTCTTTAAAGGTGCCGGGCTCGCCTTCATCAATGTTAATAGCAATCAATTTAGGTGATTTTTTTTCACTTAAAATGCGCCATTTTTGACCCGTTGGAAAACCCGCACCACCTAAACCTCTTAACGAAGAGTCCTCAAGTAATTTTATTATATCTTCACGTTTATATTTTCCGTCAATACAGTCGATAAGTGTTTTATAGCCACCATTATTTTTGTAAGCATCATAATCAATATAAGATTTAGGTAGTGAGTCCGATAATTTATTTTTACTAAGCGCAGAAAGAACAGTTTTTACCTCAGCATGTTCTACGGGGTATGTTCCAGTAAGAGCAACCGGTGCCGCAGCACATCTTCCAACACAGGGAACAGGTTGAACGCGAATTGTTTTTGAATCTGTTGCTAATTTTAATTCCTTTATTAATTTCTTAGCACCAAACATTTCACAAGTAACCGATTCACAAACACGTATAGTAATATCTGGAGGAGGAGCTTCTTTTTCATTTATGACATCGAAGTGATGATAAAAAGTTGCTGTTTCATAAACTGCTGCCATAGATAAATTCATTATTTTTGCAAGCGCCATAATATGACGACTTGATATGTGGTGATAAGTGTCTTGGATTTTATGCAGGTGTTCTATAAGCATATCTCTCTTAATAGACTCACTATCAATTAGTTTTTCTAATTGAGAAATACAATTTTTGTCTATGACTCGACCGGAGATACGACCTTTTTTTCCACGAGTTCTTTTCATAATTAGTGGTTGATTATTTAATTACTGAGAGCATCTCTTCGATGTAAGTGTATTTTTCACGAGGTTTACCTTTAGGTTCTCCGAGTTCTACTTCTTTGTCGTCAATCTGTGACCACTCAGAAAAATTGACATGGCGTACATTTCTATTGTTTAGTTTTGCATATATTTCTTTAGTGCCATACTTTTTTTCTCCAGTATCTAATTTTTCTATATCATTTAGTAGATTTGCAACTGTTTCTACGCTACAAGCACGGTTAGTTCCGATAATGCCACTTGGCCCACGCTTTATCCAGCCACCAGTATAGAGTTGATTAACTATAGTACCGTCATTTTCAGTGACTCTTCCTTTTTCATTTGGGATTGTGCCCCAGCTTTCATGGAAGGGTACACCTGATATTGGAACGCCATGATAGCCAATGCTACGAAATAATATACCTGTATTAATTTCAAATATTTCATTAGTTCCTTTAGCTGATTGCTTAAAAGGTTCACCGGATAATTCATTTTTTTCGAGGATTAATTTTTCTATTTGAGTATTTCCAATTATTTCTTGCGGCCCCATTAGAAATCTAAAAAAGCATTTTTTTGATTTACTGGAATCTAACTCGCGTTTAGAAAATTCACAAAATTGATCATAGACTTTTCTATTAGTCCTATTAGTTTTTTCTTCTAATTCTTTTTTGCTTTCATCATTTAACTGTAAATCATCTTCAAGAATAATTGGATTACAATCAGATAATTCTCCGAATTCACGTAATTCTTTAGGTGTAAATTTTGCTTGCGCAGGTCCGCGACGTCCGATTACATGGATTTCTTTTAATTTGCTTTCTGCTAAAACATCTAATGCATGTTGTGCAATATCAGTATGCTTTAATTCGTCAACAGTTTTCGAAAGTATTCTACTAACATCAGCTGCAACATTACCTTGTCCTATTATGACAGCAACATCTTGAGAGAGGTTAAATTTTAATTCTCTATAATCAGGATGACCATTATACCAACCAACAAATTCTGTTGCGGTGTGACTCCCTTTGAGATCTTCGCCAGGTACACCAAGTTTTCTATCTGTTTCAGCGCCATATGCAAGAATGACTGCATGATGTGTTTTACGTAATTCTTCAATAGAAATATCTCTTCCGACCGCTACGTTTGCGATAAGATTAAAATGGGGGCTGTCTGCAATTTTTTTATAGAGATTGATAGCGGTTTTTAGTTTTGGATGATCTGGTGCAACACCACTTCGAACAAGGCCATAAGGGGAGGGGAGACGTTCAATAATATCCACATCTACTTCAAATTCTGATTTTATCAGTGCTTCTGCGGCATAAAACCCGCTCGGACCAGAACCTACTATCGCTACTAATAATGGATTTTCACTAGTTCCAAGTTTAGCCATAACTTAGAAATCCACCCATAGAAAAGCGATTTCATTAATACTAAAACTTAAAGTTATTATTTTACTTTTTTGTTGTGAATTGGCGGCCATTTATAAATTTCCAAAAAAATTTTAGATTGTACATTATCGGTTTGGCGCCGCCTGTCCTAAACCGAAAATTAATGTTTCAAATTATTATGATTGATGGTTCTTTTATACGGTATTCCTTTATTTTTTCATTAATTGTATCGCTTTTGATGTTTGAACGCGACTTTATAAACCTAGTTCTGCTTTACGTTCCTCGGCCCCAGGCAAAGGGTCCATTTGTTCTTCAATGACCGGAAGTTCTGCTGCCTTTTGAGCATTGATTTCTATCCAGTGTTCTTGATCCTCAGGGATATCATCACCCTCATAAATCGCCTCAACGGGGCATTCTGGAACACATGCACTACAGTCAATACAAACTTCTGGGTCAATGTATAACATCTCGTCATCATAGTGAAAGCAAGCAACCGGACACACAGATACACAATCAGTGAATCGACAGCCTTTACAATTATCAGTTACGATTGTTGTCATCGTTTCCTCCTCTACCTCATTGGGTAGTTCCTCTAGGTGATAGTACTATTTTATTTGCTTTTATTTGTTGATAAAAGGATTTCTCCACGATTTAATTCAACTGAATCACCGCTCCAACGCTCAAAGGAATTATTCAAATATGACGAATCAATTGAAAAACCATTTTTTTCTAGATAACTAACATAAAATTTAATAAATGAAGGCTGGTATTCACAATTACGAGAAAATGTGGGAAGTAATTTGGCTTTATTAAAACTAATAATAGAACCACGCTTCATTCCAGCCCCCGTCCGTATACCCATCCTACCTAAAACAATGATTGTCCCAGCCAACATGTTAACTCCTGTGAAATCACCGGAATCTCCTCCAACAGCAATCAAACCTCGACGCATAACATGACCGGTTTCATTTTTCACATTACCATGAACAATGATTTCGCCTCCTTGCATACCAATGGCGCTTCCACGGTATCCACTACCAGTCATATGACCTGCATTTCCTTTAACTACAATTTTTCCACCTTGCATTTCTGCAGCTAACCAATCAGAAGCATTACCCTCAATTATAATTTCACCACCCCGCATTCCAGCTCCAGTATGCAAACCAATATTACCTTCCACTGTAATTTTACCAAATGACATTGAAGCACCCACATGTTTAATATTTGATAAATCACCATCAATATTTATCTCGCCATCGAAGCTTCCATTACATTCAAAAAATTCACCGAGTTCTACTTGTCGATTTCCATGAAAAACAGTCATAGCAGTGATTTCATTATTTTTCAAAGATTGTACTATGTCAGGACAAATACAGTCAGCTTCTAATGGTACTTCGGGTTGGGTATGTAATTTAAGATGAAGTGGCATTAGTTTTGACTCTTTTTCATTAATTCGTGTAAGTGAATTTGATACTGACCCAATCCACCACCGTAATTTCCTGCAGTAATTTTTTTAACACCAGGTTTTATGGCAGCTTTAATACCAGCATGCATTGCTTCTTCAACAGCTTGTAATGTTAATCCGTCAATGACTATCTCAAGAACACTATTTATATCAGCATCAATTTCTGTTTTTTCAACTATACTGGTTAGCGTCGGGCAATAAGCATCATTAGTTGACGCAATCAATGCCTTATATTTGGAGCCAACTTTACTTCCACTCCTGACGACGCCATTAGGAAAGGGTAATATTATATTTGGTATCTCCCTCATTGCTTTGACAGCTGACTTTGCTGCTTTTAATGCGGTATTTTGATCTGTTGCCAGAATTAGTATATTACCTCCACCGACTGCTTCTTTTGATTTGAAAATGTCATCAACCAGAAATTCACCGTCCATAACTGGTATACGCCACAATCTTTTGTCAGCTATTTTCTTACTGATTTGATAACCATCACCAAAATACCGTAGCTGACCACCAACCACGATTTCACTACCCTCATCTATTCCGCTGTAGCATGCCGTACTTGGACAAGTCATAACGCATTGACCAATTCGTTCCACCAAACGCTTTCCTAAATTGTCACTATCCATAGCAAAGAATAAAACGCTGACACCAGGCCTTAGATCTGGTGAATCTTCTGATGGAATTTCTGTTTCAATACCAGCTTCACATTTACAACCTATTACGGAAGTTGCAAAACCAGTAACAGATTGCGCAGCCGCCATTGCCCACTCTTTTGTTTCAGCAGTTATAATGATTCGACTTCCGTGCATTTTGAATGCTTCAGCAAATGTGTCGACAATCTCGGTTGATTTTATCTTCATCATTAAATTTAACCTGTTTTAATAATTTCGTGATGATCATGTAAATAACGATCATCAACGGCATAATTGGAGAATTCAATCGAATAATAACTTTCAAAGAAAGGTTTGAGGGTCTCTTCAATTTTATTATCATATTCTGGTGTTATGTGATAAACCTTACCTTTAGAATCAGTTTTAAATTCATGATTTTCAATCATTGTATTTCCAGATTTAATGACATAACGAGGTGTGCTGAACATCATTTCCTTGTCATCCATTACATCGTAGATTGTGATATCGGCATCAGCACCCACACCTAGGTGACCTTTTGTTTCTAGTCCTAAAGCTTTGGCAGGACCCGCTCTTGTAATAATTGCAATTTCATTTAATGTATATTCTCGTTTTAATTCGGGTAGTGAACACTTCAATAGGGCTTTTTGATTTACTCGCTTCATTTCTTCATGACGAAATTTTTCATCCATTAGGAGTTTAATAAGTTTAGGGTAGGCCATAAAAGAACCACCATTCGGATGATCTGTTGATAAAATTATTCTCCAAGGATCTTCCGACAGTAAAAATAATTCCAATCCAATTGCCCATTGAAGCGTGTGCATATAAATATGTTCCTGATAGGCGAAAGGTAAAATTCCACAACCACTTTCACATTCTGTATCAGCGTTGACCCATTTACCTTTAGAGTGACCCCTTAGAAGATAGGCTAAGGGAGCATCGGCAGTCATAATTGTTGAGTTACCGAACATTACTTGCCCAACATCACAGGTGATATTTGGATGATTATTTACATACTCAGCAATTTCAGCAGCCTTTGAGATCGGATTTTTACCAAGCTCTCCCCCATAACTATGAAATTGAATATGGGCAATATGTGCACGTAGGTCGCCTGCTGTTTTCATAGTCTCAAGTGTTGTCTTATAATTGCCGCTGTGCCCAAGGTTATTACAATGGATGTGGGGCGGATGAGGGTAACCCTGTTTGTTTACGGTTTTTACAAAAGCTTCAATTATTTGTCGCGGTGATAAATCACCTGCTTCACCAGTTTTTTCATCAATATCAGATACATTGGAATTTCTTTCTCCTTTCCATGGTTCATCACCGCCTGGGTTAACTAGTTTAACGGTATATGCTTTGGTAGCGCATACCCACCAAGCAACCGCTTGTTCGAATTCTTCCATGCGCTTCTCACGTATTAAATTATGAAGAAAGATATTGTTCCCTAAAAGAACATAAAAGCCCTTATCAATAATTGGTGTGTCCTCGAATTCTTCTAATACATGGCGTGCACCAATTGGCGAGACAGCTGCTTCCATTGCCGTGGTGTATCCCAATGTTGCATAACGGTAACCCGCAGCAAATGTTGAAGGCGTTGTTCCACCGGAACCCGAACGGGTAAAAGGAGTTGATGGATGAACATCATGACGACGAGCTTCGGGCATTAATTTTCTAGCGAGATTGACCTTAGGTCCTGCAATATGGCAGTGAATATCAACACCACCAGGCATAATAGCCATGCCTTTAGCATCAATAATTGTTGCTTCGTCTGATACAGAATCAACAATCTTTCCGTTTTCTATGCAAATTTCTTTTATTTCACCGTTAATATTGTTTTTTGGATCGTATACTTCGCCATTAACGATGCGCATTGACGCAGACATCTAATACCCCTCTAGTGATTACTTGCTTATATAAACTAATTATTTTCTTAATGCAGTTTAACGCTGGTACATAAGACTTAGAGCGGGTTTACTGCTGCTACTTTTGCTTCGCCAGAAGCACCTCCTGGATGAATTTTCTTTAAAGTTAATTCGTGCACACGTTTTTTTATTTTTTTAAGTATTGTTTCATCATCAGGGAAAGGTGATTCGAACGCAGGCCTCAATGTAATTGAGACATCATCCATACGGTACACCGTTCCACCAGTATTAATACCATAGGTCGCAGTTTTAAATGCGACGTGTGACAATTTTGAAGTTACGGTACTTTTGGTGTCAAGAGTAATTACAGGAATATTTTTTAAGTGATCGATTGCTTTTTTAGGAAAATTTGATCCTGGATCGCTTGCAATAATTAATGCTGCATCAGCATCACCATTGGACAGTGTATCAACTGTTGTAAATTCGCCCGGATTAAAACGTGGATAGCCGCGACTAAAATTTACACCAAAAGGATACCCTGTTTGCCAGGCGACCACATTATCAGCGCCCGTAACATTCCCATGCCCACGAACTGGTTTTGCTACAAAATGCGTATACTTATTTAGATCAGTAGCAAGTGCGAGCAGGGCGCCTGAGTTGAAGTGACGTCCTCGGGTCATTGTTAGTCCCATTCCAAAAAACAATACGCCAAAACGACAATTTTTCATACGTTCTGCTAAGTCAGTTAATGTTTCGAGTGAAACACCAGTTTCTTCTTCTATATTGACACCCCAAAACCATTCTCCTTCATTAGCTGACAATTTATTTCCTTTAACCAAGGCGCGAAGTGCCCAGAGTATTTCAAAGTCTTTTCCAGGCTTTGGACGTATTAAAATATCCGCAACACCTGCACTTTTTGTTTTTCTAACATCAACCAATACAACAGTTCGATCTTTTTTTCCGTTTGGTGTGAACATACCTTTTGGGGTAACTGCATAACGCCCAAAATGCCGAGGATGTGATTCGGCTGGATTACCTCCCCAGTAGATAACTAGATCTGCACGATTTTTCACTTCTCCTAATGTGCTTGTACTTTCACCGACACCTTGAAAAGCAAGGCCGCTTGGCCCATGACAGACCGAGGTAGTGGTATCAATATTACCTTTAATATAGTCCGTGATTGCAACTGCTTCTCGTTGCGCTTCAGAAGTAGTGTCGCTCAGACCATAGGTTATTGGAAATTTCGCTTTTACTAAAGTTTGCGCAGCTTCTTCAATCGCTTCTTCTATTGTGACTTCTTTACCGTCAATCATTGCAGCAGGCGCATCTTCAATTGTGTGTTCAGCAAACCAAGCACGACCTAGAACACAAGCATTTTTAGCTTTTGTGATTCTTTTTTCATCTAGATCAACGTGAAGTTCCATGTCATCACAAACACAACCACAAAATGTACAAGTTGCATCCTTAACAATCTTAATATTTTCGTTTTCATTTGCCATTAAGCGATCTACCTTTAATAATCCTATCTTTTATTATTTAACTTTTTCAATTTCAACCATCATATGTTTTGATAATGGCATACCAGTTCCAGCTGTATCACTTGCCATTAACTGACTTGAGGGCGGCCCATAAGGAATAAACAACAACCCCGCGGATAAATCTTCGGGTTTTTTACCAACGCAACTTACTATTGTTTCGCCAATTTCATTCCACATTCGCACTTTATCACCATCAACTAGATCCCTTTTAGCCATATCATCTTTATTCATCTCTAATGTTGAGGTGATCTTTTGATACTCATCTTTGAGTTTACCTTGATTCAGAGATGTTCCTTGTTTGCTTGAACGTCCCGGTATAAGCATCATTTTATCTACCACAAAGAGCTCTCCTTAATGTCTGTTATTATAACTTCGGTATCTCAATGCCACAACATTCTGTATAATAAGGATTTTTTCTGCTGAGACTGAGAGTCTCTAATTATATCTTATGGTTACCGATAATAGAAAATTAAATGCTAAATCAAGATATGTCAGCGTAAGAGCTCCAGCACGCCTACATTTAGGTTTTTTGGATATGCATGGTGGTTTGGGTAGGAAATTTGGTAGTTTAGGTTTATCTATTACCAACGTAGAAACATCAGTTACTGCTAATTATTCCGATAACATTGATATTACGGGAATTTTTTTAAAAAGAGCTGAAAATTATGCGGAACAAATCTTATCTCATTTTGGTATTGATGGTGGCGTAGGATTATCGATTCATTCTGCTATTCCTGAACATGTGGGTCTTGGTTCAGGCACGCAATTATCATTAGCTATTGCAAATGCAATTGTTCATTTGTATCAATTACCAGACTACCATCCAGCACATTTAGCAGCAATATTGCATCGGGGTGCCAGATCCGGAATTGGTATTGGTACTTTTATGTATGGCGGATTTGTTGTTGATGGTGGACGAGGCGAAAAGACCGAAGTTCCGCCAGTAGTCACTCATTTATCTTTTCCTGAGCATTGGAGAATTATCTTAGCGTTTGATGATGGAGTTGAGGGAATTAATGGAGCGGAAGAGAGACGAGCGTTTAATACACTACCAACAATGAAAAAAGATATATCAGCAACCTTATGCAGACTTACAATGATGAGGGCACTCCCAGCAATTGCTGAACAAGATTGCAGTCAATTCGGTAGTGCTATAACAGAAATTCAAAATATTATTGGTGATTATTTTTCTATTGCTCAAGGAGGCCGTTACACTTCGCCATTTTTAAAATCAATATTAGATGCTATGGGAAATATGGGCGCAACAGGTATGGGGCAAAGCTCATGGGGACCAACTGGTTTTGCAATCTTTCCTAATGAGACGATTGCATTTCGGGCACTTAAAAAAATTCGCGATAAATGGAAAGCAGAACCACGTTTGCGGTTTGTTTTAAGTGAAGGGTTTAACCGTCAGGCAGAAATTTCCGTAAGTGAGCAACAACCATCTATAAAAAATGAAAATATGAAGGTAAAAAATTTATAGCAACCAAAGAACAATATAATAATGGACTTAATGAGCGTATTGAATACCTCATAATTGCTAGTTCTGGCAGGGCATTGGCAAATTCTGCAAAAAAAGCAGGCTACAAAGTAGGTGTTATTGATGCATTTCTTGACGAAGAAACTGTTTCTGTATCTTCATTAGCATTCAAAGCAACTTATAGTTATCAATTTGGTTTTGATATAGTTGAACTTGAAAGGCTAATCAAACAAAAATTCTTGGATTCTATCGTTGTTGTTGGTTCTGGCTTTGAAATAAATCCAGGACAAATTGACTATATTAGCAAATACGCCTCTGTATTAAGTAATAGCACTGAAACAATTAATACTGTTAAGCACCCAAAGTCTTTGGAAAATTTATTAAATGAGGAATTTATTCGCTATCCATTTACAACTTTTCAACGAAATGAATGCGGCGATAATAAAACATTCCTATTAAAAGAGATTGGAGCAATGGGAGGTGGACATGTTCAAAGAAAATCTCGACTGTCAAATATACAACCCTTAGTAAATAAAAATTTTTATTATCAGAAATTTATTGAGGGCAATGTTTTTAGCGCTGTCTTTTTAGCAAATAGAGATAGAGCATCACTAATAGGGCTAAATCAACATTTAAAGTCAAACCAGTTTTCTGATCAGCCATTTTTGTATGAAGGCGCTATTAGTGTTGTTTTAAAGAATCAAAAAGATGTTAATAAAGTTAATGCAATTATCAATAAAATAACAAAAAAAATAAGTTTGGTTGGTCTATGTGGTGTCGATTTTATTATCGATGAGTATGGTGTTATGTTTGTGATTGACGTGAATCCACGCCCGCCATCAACATTTGAGCTGCATGAATCCAAACAGTCTTTATTTGCAGCGCACCTTGCGTGTTTTCAGGGGGATTTAATTCATTATCTTTCTGATAATAATAAGTATTCGAGGGGGCATGCAATTTATTATGCAAAGGAAGATACAATAATTAATGAAGAACTTAATTGGCCGGAATGGGTTAAAGACAGGCCATTAAGAAAGCAAACAATAGCTGCCAAAAATCCAATATGCAGTATATTTGCTGAAGGTGATTCAGAAACTCAAGTTGAAAATATACTATATAAACGTTTAGAGGAAATCGAACTCTTTGTGAAATCAAGATAGAATAGGATGTAATAGTAATTAAATTTAATTTTTGAGGGACATTAGGTGAGTCAACATTTAAATCCAAGCCTTAATAAATTAACAGTACCATTAGTTGAAAATCTAATTGCAAATGCAAAATCATTGCGATTGGCAGTATCAAATCTTGATAATGATGTCTGTGTAATTGACGCAGGCATTAATACAAAAGGCGGTATTGAGGCAGGGCGGTTAATTGCAGAGATATGCATGGGCGGCCTCGGGACTGTTAAATTACGCGCATCAACAAATTTTCGTCATTGGTCATGGCATATAGATGTGTATAGTTCTAACCCAGTCCTTGCGTGTCTTGCAAGCCAATATGCGGGATGGAGTCTGAATTATGGGAAAGGTGAGCAGGCATTTAATGCATTGGGTTCTGGGCCTGCTCGAGCTTTAGGTAGTAATGAGCCCTTGTTCGATGAACTTGGATATCGTGATTCAGCTAACAGCGCATGCATAGTTGTCGAGGTTGATAAAGTGCCGCCAATTGAAGTGACCACGAAGATAGCTGAAATGTGCGGCATAGCAAATAAGAAACTAACAGTTATTCTTACTCCAACATCGAGCTTAGCCGGGGCTGTTCAAATTGTTAGTCGAGTTCTAGAAACATCATTACATAAAGCGCATGCATTACATTTTCCCTTGAATAAAATTATTGATGGCACTGGAAGCGCACCTTTATGCCCGCCGTCACATGATTTTTTAACTGCGATGAGTCGCAGTAATGATGCAATATTATTTGCGGGTCAAATTCAATTATTTGTTGAGGCAAGCGATGAAGATACACAAGAGCTTGCTAATGCCTTGCCAAGTAGCGCCTCTAAAGATTACGGCAAACCCTTCGGTGAAATATTTAAAGACGTTGAATATGACTTTTATAAGATTGATCCTATGTTATTTAGTCCGGCTTGTGTTGCGGTAACTTCTTTAACAACAGGGCATACATTCCATGCAGGTAAAATAGATCTTGATCTATTAGATGAATCATTTAATTAGAACTTGTGGATGATATTTTTAGAAAAGTTGCAATAATTACAGACGATCCTGGCTGGCATGGTAAACAACTAACCACCTCCCTTAAGGACCGCGGGCTGGAGAGTTGTTATTTGTCACTGACTGATTGTTTAATAGAAATAACTGAAGATGCTTGTGATATTAGTCTGCCAGGATTTGAAAATCTTCCTTTGGGTATATTTGTTCGAGGAATTCCGGGGGGTAGCTTAGAGCAGGTTATTTTTCGACTTGATGTATTACATGCGCTACAGGACTTAGGAATTGCTATTTATAATTCACCAAAAGCAATTGAACGGACTGTTGATAAACCACTAACAAGTCTTTTGTTAGGCCGATCAGGTTTACCCACCCCAAAAACATGGATTTGTGAGACAACAAAACGCGCAAATGAAATCCTTGAAAATGAATCTAGTAATAGTAAAAAATTAGTACTCAAACCATTATTTGGCTCGCAAGGCATTGGTATACATCTGGTCAATAAAGCAACCGGTCTTGTGCATGATGAGAAATTTGCGGGTATTTATTACTTGCAAGAATTTATCGAACGTAAAAATAATGATTTTTCTGATATACGCGTTCTTGTGATTGATGGAATCGCAAAGGCGGCAATGACAAGACGTAGTGAAAGCTGGATTACAAATCGTGCTCAAGGCGCTAACTGTGAATTTTTAGAACTTAATCAAGATTTATCTTCTCTCAGTGAAGCAGCATGTAAAATTCTAGATATTAACTATGCTGGTGTTGATATTATCCAAGATAAGCATGGTTTGTTTTATGTTATAGAGGTAAATAGTATTCCTGCCTGGTATGGCCTGCAGAAGGTAGTGAGTTTTAATATTGCTGATTGTCTGGTTGAGTCATTTATTAAAAATATTGCTAAGAATAACGCTCTATTGGCCTGTTCGAATTAAATTATGAGAAAAAAAGTGATTGAGAGTGCTGTAATGGCAAGTTTTATCGGGGAAATTGAAGCATTTAAACCAGGTAATGTTAGCTCTTATGCCGATGGACATAATATGACTGCCGAAGATTTTCTCATTAGTGCAGAAGTTTCAGCCCCACTATTATGTGAAAAAAACTGTAGTTTAGGCGCGCGCGTCCTAAATTGCGTCAAAGCAACAAAGAAATCTGTTGCCTGCAATACAAATTTAGGGATGTTACTTCTTTTTACCCCAATTATCATGGCGGCAGAGTTAGGTTTTGAGAGTATTGAGAAATTAAAGAAAAACCTCGAAATTACTTTAACTTCATTAACTAAAAATGATGCTAATCAGGTATTTGAAGCGATTTTTATTGCTAATCCTGGTGGGTTAGGAAAAACAGCGGAGCAGGACGTAACCCATCAACCTGATTGTTCATTGCTACATGCTATGGAGCTTGCGAGCCATAGGGATTCCGTTGCATTACAATATTCAAACAACTTTAGTGAGGTATTTAAGCTAGGTTTTCCAGCCATTAAAGACTTTGACAAACGCTGGAATAGTGTAAAATGGTCAACCGTTTCGTGTTATCTGACTTTTATGGCGTCAATTAAGGACTCTCATATTGAGCGGAAGTATGGAAGTGAGATAGCCGAACAGATAAAAATAAAAAGCGGGATTATTGTTGAAAAATTTAATAATTCTATAGACCCCGAAGCATCAGTAGAGCTATTGCGGGGTTTTGATAGGGAACTTAAGGCAAGAAACTATAACCCGGGTACAAGTGCTGATTTAACAGCAACAAGTCTCTTGGTGTACAACTTAATTAACTAAGAGTCTACATAGTATGCAGTTGATGAGATTCATTTAGTCTCTCAGCGGTATTTAGAGTGAGGTTGAGGTAACTCTCTACCTTTAGAAATTAACCTTAGCAAACACAGGGTGGCAGAAATGTCGATATTAGGAAAACTCTTTGGCTTTTTAGGAGGAGATAAAATGGCGGTCATTGACAGAGTATTAGTAGGTGAATCATTGGTGGGTGATGGGAATGAAGTTGCTCACGTTGATTTGATTATGGGCCCACGTGGCAGCGCAGCTGAATCAGCATTTTGCAATGCATTAACAAATAATAAAGATGGTTTTACGTCTTTATTGGCAGTTGTCGCACCAAATCTAGCATGTAAACCAAACACAATACTTTTTAATAAAGTAACGATAAAAGGGTCTAAGCAGGCCGTTCAGATGTTTGGTCCAGCACAGCGTGCCGTATCTATGGCGGTTATGGATTGCGTAGAAGACGGTACAATTCCTGCGAATGAAGCTGACGATATCTTTATTTCGGTTGGTGTTTTCATTCATTGGCTTGCTGAAGATGATGCCAAGATTCAGGATTACAATTATCAAGCAGTGAAGGAATCAATTCAACGAGCCGTAGCTCGTGAACCAAAAGCTGCTGAAGTTGTTAGTCAGAAAGGTTCAGCATCACATCCATTTGCAGCACACGATTAATTAAGAAAAGTGTCTGCTGAAGCTGAATCTTGATTCAGCAATAAACTAAATGCCTCGGATCTCGGGGCATTTTTTTTATCTGTTAAAAAATAAATTTAATTCTTTTTTAGTAATTTTTTGTTGATGTAGAGCGGTTGCTATTAAACATCCTTTAATATTTTTCGAATTTAGAATTTTAATGTCATTGGAATTTTTTATGCCTCCTGCAACATAAATTTCAGAATTTTTATTAAGAGCTACAATATTTTCAAGATGTTTTGTATCGACACCATCATTTGAGCCAACTCTATGCAGCATCATCACGATCACTTTTTTTGGCCAAATAGATGAGTTATTAAGTAGATAAGAGTTATTAATTAATCCATTTTCATTAAAATCTAGTGATAATAATATGCTTGGGTTACTCTTTATTGTTTCTTCATAGTCATGTAACGCAATATTATTTTCGGAGCCTAAAATATATTTTATGTTTTTACTCATGTCATCTAATTTTCTGGTTAATATTTGCTGGATTCCAGCGTCTACCCAGAATTCACATTCTTTATATTTTGTGGCGAATTTATTTATTAATTTTGATTGATTTCCATTTCCTTGAATGGCATCGAGATCAGCAATATAAATAATTTTAAAAGGATATAATTTAAAAAAAGCAGACAAGATTGTTTCTGGTTTACAATTACTTGATATTGCAGATGTAATTGGCTGATATGATTTACGTTTACCGCGAATAGCGCGAACAACTATACCTTGACTAAGATCTATTACAGGAATTATTAACATTTAATCTATGAATCATTTTTTATTTGAGTTTATCACAGGGGGCGGGTTAATCAGAGAAACTTTACCCGATTCCTTAGCACGAGAAGCAAGAACTATGGTTCAAACGTTAATAAAAGAACTTATCGCGTGTGGCCATCATAAAATTACTATTACAAGAGATAGTAGAGTTGATTTATTTGGCTCTGATGTTGTACAACATATTATCAACACTCCATGTAAAAAAGTTCTTCCAAAACTTATCCGAAAAGCTGATGTATGCTGGCTGATTGCTCCTGAAACAGAGAATTGTCTTTATAATTTAACAGATTTATTTATGCAAAATGCCAGTATATTTATTGGATCTGATTTAAATGCAGTACATGCTACATCAAGAAAATTAATAACGTTTGATATTTTAGAAAATGCAAATATTTGTACGCCTGAAACAAAATTACTCAAAGATGTAATTCCTGATAGTAAATCTGGGTGGATAATAAAACCGGATGATGGTGTAGGCGCAGAAAATTGTATTTACGTTTCTGACAGATTTGCGTTACGAGAGAATATGGAAATAAAAGAAAATGATAATTATATAATTCAGCCTTTTATTGAAGGAGAACATATGAGTATGTCTTTATTTGTATATAATAAAAATATACAGCTTCTTTCATGTAATAAACAAGAAATAACATTAAAGAACAATTTAATCAGTTTAACAGGTATTGGTGTCAATGAATTTTTATTGCATAAGGATCAAATGAGAGAATTAGCTGAAAGCATCGTATCAGCAATACCTGGTTTTTCCGGTTATATAGGCATTGATTTGATTAGATCTAATAATAAATTTTTTGTAATAGATATAAATCCTAGGTTTACAACATCTTATGCAGGAATTTCTGAGTCATTAGGAATCAATATAACCGAAAAGATATTGGATACATTTTTAAGGAAAGAAATACAAGATATTAATTTAAAAAAGGCAGTACCAATAAAATTAAAATTTTAATAGAAAAATGAATATATCTAATTTCATAGGATGGGATATTGGCGGAGCACATCTTAAATTTGCCAATATAAATAATAATGGGAAAATTTTATCGGTTGGCCAATGGGCAACTCCACTTTGGAAGGGATTATCAATACTTGAAAATGCACTTATAAATGCCATGAGAAGAATTTCAATGAAAAAGCAATCTCACGCATTAACGATGACTGCTGAATTAATTGATATTTTTAAAGATAGAGAAGAGGGTGTTAATTCAATAATTGGCTTATGCCATGATATTTTAGGAAACAATATCTCATTCTATACAATGGATCATGGGCTAAAAAAAATAAATATTAAGGAATTGGATTTCAGTCAAATTGCTTCTGCAAATTGGCATGCAACAAGTACATACACAGCATCATTGGTTAAATCTGGATTATTTATCGATGTGGGTAGTACTACAACAGATATTATTCCATTTTATGATCATAAAATTCACGCGCGTGGTATTAATGATCAAACTAGATTACGTTTTGATGAATTAGTTTATACAGGCGTTATTAGAACGCCAATTATGGCATTAACGTCGAAAGCAATTTTCAATGATCAACTACAAAATATCGTTGCTGAAAATTTTGCAACTACTGCGGATATTTATCGTATTCTCGGTTATTTAAAAGACTCAAATGATTTGATGGAAACTCCAGATGGCGAAGATAAGAGTATATCAAGTAGTATCCGCCGTCTTGCTAGAATGTTAGGCGCTGATTCAAACACTGACAACAAAAAAAATAATTGGCATGAACTTGCCAAATATTTTCATGAAGCACAAATAGGAATACTGACAAATGCTACTAAAAGAGTGCTATCAACATTGCCAAATAGTAATAATAATGTACTAATTGGTGCGGGTGTGGGACGATTTTTAGTTGAAATAATTGCGCGAAGAATGAATATTGCCTATACCGAATTTAGTGAATTATTTGAATGTGACAATATATCTCAAAATGGTAGTAATGTCTGCGCACCGGCAATTGCAATTGCACAATTAAATCGTCTTTCAAAAATCAAATGAAAATATCAAAACTACCATATAATCGCGATTCAGAAAAATTATTTTCTTTTGTAGTTAACGAGCCTTGGAGTATTTTTCTTGATAGCGGATATCCTAGGATTGATACGGGGCGTTACGATATTATTACTGCAAAACCATCGGTAACGTTAGAGACATATGGTAAAAAAACCTATATTACATCTACCAATGGAAAAATTATTTCAGAAGATGATCCATTTTACTTGGTAAGAGAATATCTGGGAAAAAAGATATCTAATTTAAGTGGATTACCATTTTGTGGCGGCGCGCTAGGTTATTTTTCATATGACCTAAGTCGAAGATTAGAAAATATAGTTGATAGCACAAAACAAACAATTGGTATGCCTGACATGGCAATTGGCATATATGATTGGGCAGTAATAATTGATCATCATATACAAAAAACATGGTTAGTTAGTTTCAATCGGTTTGATACAACAAAAATAATATGGCAAGAATTACATGACTTATTTTTAGGTGTTCCAATAAATAATGATAAAATTTTTAAAATCAAGTCAAAATTAAAATCAAATCTATCAAAAGACGAATATGCAAAAGCATTTAATCGTATAAAAAACTACATTCATGATGGCGACTGCTACCAAGTTAATTTTGCACAACACTTTTCTGCAGAATTTGAAGGCGACACATGGTCTGTATATAAAAAATTAAGAGAATTTAACCCGGCCCCTTTTTCTGCCTATATTAATCTTCCAACTGGCGCAATATTAAGCTCATCACCAGAACGTTTCTTATGTCTAACAGGAAATCAAGTTGAAACAAAACCCATAAAAGGAACTAAACATCGTTCTGTGTTTGCCTACGAAGACAAGGAGCTTGCAGTTTCATTACTTGAAAGCGAAAAAGATCGTGCTGAAAATTTGATGATTGTGGATTTATTAAGAAATGATATCAGTAAATCATGTGAATCAGGCTCTGTTAATGTTCCAAAATTATTTGCATTGGAGACTTATTCAACCGTACACCACTTAGTAAGCACAATTTCCGGTACATTAGCTAAAAATAAAGATGGCATTGATCTGATCCGAGAATGTTTCCCTGGGGGATCTATAACAGGAGCCCCAAAATTAAGATCTATGGAGATTATAGAGGAATTAGAGCCTGATAGGCGTTCCATATATTGCGGTTCCATAGCCTATATTGGATTTGATGGAAATATGGATAGTAGTATATGTATAAGAACATTAATTTATTCCAAGAATAAAATTCACTTTTTTGTAGGAGGTGGAATTGTATGGGATTCAACCGTAGATGCTGAGTATAAGGAATGCTTTGACAAAGCCTCAGCAATGTTAAAGATATTTGAACGAAAGAGCAGTTAATTGCCTGTAATTGTATTAAAGCTTGGCGGAAGCCTTATGCAGAGCGAAGAGTTATTTTTTTGGCTTGATAATATTTTTTCTCGCCCCAAAGAAAGTATTTGTATTGTTGTTCCAGGTGGCGGCAAATTTGCAGAGCATATTCGAGTAAGTCAGAAGCATTTTAATTTTAGTGATGAAGTTGCCCATAAAATGGCGTTATTGGCAATGTCACAATATGGGTATTTTTTAACAGGGATTAATAAGAATATAAATATTATTAAAAATATAAAAAAAATATATGAAAATAAAAATAAAAACTCATTTTTATGGTTACCAGATAATTCGTTAGAAAATAATATTGAACTGCCACAAACCTGGGATTTTACATCTGATAGTATTGCCCTGTGGCTGGCTACATTCTTGCAAGCAGATAAACTAATCATGGTTAAGTCAAAAAAGATTATTTTTAATCGATCTAATATAGACGATCATATTAATAAAAATGATATAGATAAAGGGTTTAAAGAATTAATTGATATGTATAAAGGGGAATTAATTTTCCTAGAGAAGAAACAGTATAATAAATTAAAAGAAATAATGTAAACCCGGATCAAATGATATCGATGTATAAGGCAATCGAGGTAATGGTCTTAATTTTCTTTAGAATAAAAACAAATTAGATCAGGTAATAAACTAGGTAGTCTCTAAAAAAAATAAAAACTGATCCAGACTCTTTTTTAGAGTCTGGATCTTTCAGAATAAGAAGGCCTGGTATCCGGAAGAGGCTGGAGATACCAGGCAATAGTCGAGCGTCCAGCTCGACTTCCGCTTACGCGGTCACTAAAATCTTTAATCCCAATTTAGCGCGCCTCCTGCTTGATACTCAGTCACGCGCGTCTCGAAGAAGTTCTTCTCTTTTCTTAAGTTAGCTTGCTCATCTAACCAGGGCAAAGTTAATTCAGCACCAGGAAATGGTTCTTCATCTAAACCAAGTTGTGCTGCACGCCTATTAGCAATAAATTGAAATTGACCTAAGTGCATTTCTGCAGAGTAACCAAGTATAGGATCGCGTAATATATAATTTGCATATGTTTTTTCAGCCTCATACGCCTCATCCCACATATTACGAATATCTTTTTTATTTATTTTTAAATTCTCTTCTTGAATAATTTGTTTTACGACGCGTATACCAAAGGCTGCATGCATTACTTCATCTCGCATAATGTATTGAAATTGCTCAGCAGTTCCTTTCATAAGCCCTCTGCGTTGCAATGCAAATACAGGACTGAAGCCATTGTAGAACCAACATCCTTCAAATATTGCAGCAAAAAAGATATAAGAAATGACAAAATTATGAAGTACATCAGGATCTTTTAAGTCAATATCTGAGCGTAAGATAGAGTCTAAACGTTGATTAGCCATAGCTATTTTTTGGTTAATTTCTGGTACTACACGATAACGATTATAAATTTCACTTTGGTTGAGTCCTAAGGTTTCAATACAATGTTGATAAGTCCAGGTATGTAATGATTCTTCGTAAACTTGGCGTGCTTGATAAATTTGTAATTCTGGCGCGCTCATTTTTTCCATTACAGCAAGTCCTATATTACGCATAGCCAAAATATCTGAAGTTGTTAAATAGGATAGTACATTCTCATAAACATGCTTTTCTTCTAATGTAAGTTTATGTCGATAGTCCGTTACATCTTGAGCCATATTGATATCTAAAGGCGTCCAGTGATTTTTATTTGCATTAAGAAAGAAAGCCCATGCCCACGGGTATTTAAAAGGCGCAAGTTGGTTGATATCAGTTTGTCCATTTACAACACGTTTATCATCCGGATTAACTGGGGTGAATTTATCTGAAACTACTTTTAATTTTGTAGCAGATGATTCGCCATGATGAGTGTCTGTTATTGTTTCATTATTATTTTTTAATGATGTTTCTTTTAAGGACTGACTAACAACAGTAAGTTCCATATCATCTCTATTGTTATTTTGATTTTCTAGCGGGTTGTCCCAGTTTAACATTATGGTTATTACCTCACTTAAAATTTATATGTAATTTACTGACATGCTTCACAGTCAGGATCGATAATTGAGCAAGCTTTTTGCCCATTTTCAAACTCATTATTTATTTCTTCTTTAGTATTATTTGCGTTTTTTTCCATATGTGTTGCGCCCAATGAGCGTAAGTAATAAGTTGTTTTCAAACCGCGGACCCAGGCAAGCTTGTAAAGGTTGTCTAATTTTTTACCGCTAGGCTCAGCCATATAAAGATTTAATGATTGCCCCTGATCGATCCATTTTTGTCTTCGAGCTGCGGATTCAACCAACCATCGCGGATCGATTTCAAATGCTGTGGCATATATTTCTTTTAATTCATCAGGTATCCGATCAATTTCTTGGACACTGCCATCGAAGTACTTGAGATCATTAACCATGACCTCATCCCAAACTCCTCGCTCTTTAAGATCTCTTACAAGATAGGGGTTAACAACCGTAAATTCTCCGGAAAGATTAGATTTTACGAATAGGTTTTGGTATGTAGGTTCTATTGATTGGCTAACACCACAGATATTTGAGATTGTTGCTGTTGGCGCAATTGCCATACAGTTTGAATTACGCATACCTGTTTTGATTACACGATCTCGTAAGTCATCCCAATCCATCGTAGTGTCGTAATTAACTTGCAGGTAATCTCCACGCTCATCCCCTAATATACGTAATGAATCGATTGGCAGAATTCCCTGACTCCATAACGAGCCATTATATGTTGAGTAGACACCTCTTTCTTCGGCTAAGTTAGTTGATGCTTTAATAGCAAAATAACTTATTGTCTCCATGCTCGTGTCTGCAAAGCTAACCGCTTCCAGAGAAGTATAGGGCAAGCGTAATTTATATAAACTATCCTGAAAACCCATAACACCAAGCCCAACAGGTCTATGCCGTAGATTAGAGCGTCTTGCTTTAGCAACACTATAATAATTGTAGTCAATTACGTTATCTAACATTCGCATTGCAGTGTTGATCGTTTTTTCTAGTTTTTCTAAATTTAAACCTTCATTATTTAGATGCTTAGGAAGATTAATCGATCCTAAATTACAAACAGCAATTTCATCTTCCGACGTATTTAACGTTATTTCGGTACAAAGATTTGATGAGTGAACTACACCAGCATGTGATTGAGGGGAACGAATATTACAAGGGTCCTTAAATGTTATCCATGGGTGGCCTGTCTCAAATAACATCGATAGCATTTTACGCCATAACTCAACAGCCTGAATAATTTTGAAATTTTTAATACTACCATCAGTAGTTTTGTGCTCATATTCAGAATAACGTTGTTCAAATTTATCGCCGTAAAGATCATGGAGATCACTAGTTTCGTGGGGCGAGAATAATGTCCATTGACCATCCTCAGCAACACGTTTCATGAAAAGATCTGGTATCCAATTAGCAGTATTCATGTCGTGGGTACGTCGTCGTTCATCACCAGTGTTCTTTCGTAAATCTAGAAATTCTTCAATATCTAGGTGCCAAGTTTCAAGGTAAGCGCACATTGCGCCTTTACGTTTTCCGCCTTGATTCACAGCCACGGCAGTATCATTTGCTACTTTAAGAAAAGGGACAACACCTTGAGATTTCCCGTTAGTGCCTTTTATATGAGTTCCTAAAGCACGAACTGGTGTCCAGTCATTACCTAATCCTCCAGCAAATTTAGATAACAAAGCATCATCTTTGATAGCTGAAAAAATACCATCAAGATCATCTGGGACGGTTGTTAGGTAGCAGCTTGATAATTGTGGACGACGAGTGCCAGAATTAAATAATGTAGGAGTTGAGCTCATGAAATTAAATGATGAAAGTAATTCATAGAATTCTATAGCGCGTCGATTGCGATCTAACTCATTGATAGCTAAACCCATAGCAACACGCATAAAAAAAGCCTGCGGTAACTCAAAACGAATATCCGTCGAATGAATAAAGTAACGGTCATAAAGTGTCTGTAAACCAAGATAGGTAAATTGTCGATCCCCATCGGGATTTAGTGCTTTACTTAGACGATTTAAATCATATTTTGTTAACTCTCGATCGAGTAGTTCTAATTCTGCGCCGCGCTCAATATATTTTTGAAAATAATCTTGGTAACGCTCTTTCATTTCCTTTTGAGTTGCTTGTGTTTTCTCACCCTCAATAAAAGTCAAGGCTTCTTGACGTAATTGATCCATTAACAAACCCGCTGCCACATAACTATAGTCCGGATCTTGCTCGATCAATGTTCTGGCGCTCATCACTAATGCTTTCGCAACATCTATTTCATCAATACCATCAAATAGGTTATTTTGTATTTCTTTAATAACAGCTTTTGTTTCAACCCCAGGAAAACCTTCGCAGGCTTCTGTAACTATTAAATTTAAACGCGCCATGTCTAATGGTCTTTTCGCGCCATCTACTCGAGTCACACTTAAGTTAAGGGGGTCAGTTTTCTCCTGATTCTCTAAATTTATTTTTGTATCAGCAGCACGTTCCCGTGATCTTTCTTCACGATATAGCACATATGCTCTAGCTACTTTCTGCTCACCATTACGCATCAAGGCGAGTTCAACCTGATCTTGGATGTCTTCGATGTGCAAAGTCCCGCCATCTGGCATGCGACGTGTAAATGCATTTAAAACAAGTTCGGTAAGTGATTCAACAGCCTGGTGTATACGGGTAGAGGCAGCTGCAGTGCCGCCTTCAACGCTAATAAAAGCTTTGGTTAGGGCAATTGAGATTTTACTGGTGTCAAACGCTGTGACCTTCCCGTTACGGCGAATGATTTGGTAGTTGTTGAGCTGACTTGATAAAAATTCTTTTTGAACGTGATCAGCTGCAGTTTTTGCAAAAATTTCTTCTTGGGAAACTAGGTCTTCTTTACTGTCATTTTTGATCGCATCTTCTAATTCACTGATTGCAGACTCAATATCCGTTGTTGCTTCAGTTGTTTCTGCTCCCATTTATTTTCCTCTAAATTATTGTTTTTATTATGAATAATTATTAGCTTTCAATAACTATTTCTTCTAGAGCTATCTTCAAGTATTACAAATCCGTGAAAATAGCTCGAAATTTGTTTAAATTTTTCTCGTAAACGAATGTATAACACCACAATAAGATGTGGTCAAGCGCTAATTAAACCACAATATCTTGTGGAATGTGCTGTGATTTTATTTTGGATATCTTGTGGATAAGATGTGAGAAATTTAAAAATTGATTAGAATTATAAATAATATTTTTTATATTCAATGCCTTAGAGAGTAATAGTTCTTTCACGGATATTTGATTTTTAAGCTAATCGTCGAATATGCTATATATTTGATTTTACTATAATTTGTGAGATATATTTTCATTGTATTTTTGTGAGTTTGGTTGATAGCTAATGTATAATCGGCAGCCCACATTAGATGTAAATCAATAATTTTGGAGTTTTTGTGATCTCTTATGAAGAAGAAGTATCTTAACGTTGCATTTTATAAGTTTGTTCGTCTCTCTAATTACACTTCGTATCAGTCAAAAATATTAAATTTTTGTATTGAGAGAAATATAAAAGGAACAATATTGCTGGCTGAAGAAGGAATTAATGGAGCGGCTGCAGGCACAAAGAAAAATATTTATGAATTACTAAACTTTCTAAAAATAGATAATAAATTTTCTGATATTGGGCATAAAGAATCATACTCAGAAGAGATTCCTTTTCATCGCATGAGGGTGAAATTGAAAAAAGAGATTGTGAGTTTAGGGCAACCAAATATAAATCCGTGCGAGCGTTCAGGGATTCGCGTCGACCCCAAAAACTGGAATATTTTATTAGCCGACCCAGATGTAGTGCTAGTTGATACACGGAATGACTATGAATATCAAATAGGAACGTTTAAGAATGCGATTTCACCAAAAACTACAAATTTTCGTGAATTTCCCGCTTTTATTAAAGAAAAGTTAAATACAAAGAAAAATAAAAAGATTGCTATCTTTTGTACAGGCGGTATTCGCTGCGAGAAAGCAAGTTCCTACATGCTTAGTAAGGGGTTTGAAAATGTGTATCAGTTAAATGGTGGTATTTTAAAATATATAGAGGAAATTGAAACAGATAAAAGTCTTTGGGAAGGTGAGTGCTTTGTTTTTGATTCTCGAGTGGCGGTAGATTCTGAACTGGCGGAAGGAAACTACGAGCAGTGTTATGCTTGTCGACGACCATTATCAGAACAAGATCTACTATCAAACTTATATCAAAAGGGTGTTTCCTGCCCATACTGCATAAATGAGACAAGCGATGCTCAACGTGCCAGTTTTCGTGAACGTCAGCATCAAGTTGAGTTAGCCGAAAAGCGCAATGAAAAACATATTGGCATTAGAATAAATTAATAAGGCTTTTACTAATCGAGCGTTTAAAGCAGTAATGAAAGACACTATATACCGATCAAATAATATTTCTATCCAGCCATTTGAATTCAATGAAGGAGTTGTGGGTGTTTTTCCGGACATGATAGAGCGTTCTATTCCCGGATATCCTCTTACAATTTCTATGATTAGTGTAATGGGCGACAAATTTGTTCAAGCCAATAGTAATATTTATGATCTAGGGTGTTCTCTCGGAGCAGTAAGCTTTGCTATTCAGCAGACAATTCAGAATAAAAAATGCAGGATCGTAGCTGTTGATAATTCAGAAGCAATGATTAAAAAATGCTGTAAAAATAATGCTCATAAGAAAGAAAGCATTGAAATTGATTTTGTTTTGAATGATATATTAAATATAAAAATTATTAATGCGTCAGTTATTGTTATGAATTTTACTTTACAATTTATTCCATTAGAAGAACGTAAACGGTTAATAAAAAGAATATACGAAGGATTGTTGCCTGGAGGCGTACTTATTTTGTCGGAAAAAGTTTTTTTTAATGATAAGAATGAAGATGAAGCAATGATCAAGTTACATCACCATATGAAGGAGTTAAATGGATATGAAAAGCTCGAAATTGCAGGAAAAAGAAAGTCGTTGGAGAATGTGCTAGTTCCTGAAAAAATTGAATCACATCTTGACCGATTAAAGAAAGCTGGTTTCGAAAATACATTAATTTGGTTAAAATGCTTTAATTTCGTCTCAATGATTGCCTTTAAATAAATTTTTAACTTGATGCAGTACCAGAAGCTATTAGAAAGCCTTAATGAAAATTCGATGGGCAATTGGTCTAACTTACTCAAAAAACAAATCCCCGATCTTTTTAAGAACATTAATCATGGTGATTTTTCTAAATGGTTAAATGTTATTCGTAATTTGCCTTTTATTTCTGCTTCTGAAATTCATTTGGATTTAGAGAGTGTCACTATTGGCAATAAAATTGATTGTAACGATGAAGAGCGTGGGTATATAAAAAGACAATTAAAACGTCTAATGCCCTGGCGGAAAGGACCCTATAATTTATTTGGTTTAGTTTTAGATGCTGAATGGCGGTCTAATATGAAGTGGGCACGACTTGAGGGGCAGATTAAACCACTTAAAGATAAATTAGTACTGGATATCGGCTGCGGTAATGGCTACTACTGTTGGCGGATGTTAGGGAAAAAAGCAAAATATGTTGTTGGCATTGATCCATCGCTCTTATTTTATTCTCAATTTAGGGCAATTAAAAAATATTCACCAAATTGTAATATTGATTTGATACCTTTTGGAATTGAATCATTGCCAGATAAGGACTTGTATTTTGATACTGTCTTTTCTATGGGCGTCATATACCATCGCCGTGAGCCAATTGAGCATTTAAGGCGATTATCAAAATGCCTTAAATCTGGTGGGGAGATAATTATTGAATCTCTTGTAATCGATTCTGATAATCTCGATGCATTGATCCCAAGTACACGTTATGCAAAAATGAATAATGTTTGGTCTATTCCAAGCATCAAATTATTAGTCAAGTGGATCACTGATGCCGGTTTTAAAAATACTAAAATTATTGATACAACTCAAACAACAATAAGAGAGCAGCGTGTAACAGAATGGATGCAGTTTGAGTCTCTTGAGAATTTTTTAAATCAAAGCGATATTAATAAAACAATTGAGGGTTATCCTGCCCCAATACGAGCAATAGTTACTTCCGAAAAACCTTAGAATTTTATTTAATTTGGAGTTTGTTAATGGTATTAAAAAAAATGAAATACGATATTTGTTTTTTGCTTCTATCTGTAGTGTTAATTCATTCGGTTAATGCTGATCCAAGTAGTCTTCAATTAAATTGGGAGCTTGAGGGCCTAAGTAATCCAGAATCAGTTATCTATGATAAAAAACTTAATCATCTTTACATATCTAATGTTAATGGTTCACCGGTTGAAAAAGATGGCAATGGTTTTATTTCGATTATTTCATTAGACGGAAAAATGATTCAAGAAAAATGGGTGATTGGATTGAATGCTCCGAAAGGGCTTGCGATTTTCGGTCGAACGTTATTCGTATCAGATATTGATGAATTGATTGCTATTGATATTGATAGCGGACGTGTTACTAATAGATTCAAAGTTAGTGACGCAAAATTCTTAAATGATGTGGCGGTTAGTAGAAATGGTGATGTTTATGTTTCAGATATGGTGCTTAACAGAATTCATCGTTTAACTGAAGATAATTTTAGCGTATGGCTAGAAAATGAAAAATTAGAATCGCCTAATGGTTTGCTGGTTATAGGGGACGACATTATTCTTGGTAGTTGGGGTAAGATGACCGATGGATTTGCCACTGAAATTCCAGGCCATTTAAAACGAATCTCGATTAAAGATAAAACTATTAAATCTATTGGTGATGGATCTTCAGTTGGAAACCTTGATGGAGTGGAAATGGATAACGATGGTGATTTCTATGTTACCGACTGGATGAATGGAAAATTACTGCACATAGAATATTCAGGGGAAGTATCAGTTTTATTGGATTTGCCACAAGGAAGCGCTGATCATGAATTTATTATTGAGAAAAGCCTAATTTTCATACCATTAATGATAGATAACAAACTACTTTCTTATACGGTTCAGCATTAGGTTAAATGAAAATTCCATCAACGAATAAAAAAATAATTACATTAATTTTTCTATTTTCTCTTTTTAATTTTGTTTTTGCCGATGAGATTTATAGATCGGAAAAACATTCATTCTCAATCGAGACAGTAGTTGATGGATTAGAGTACCCGTGGTCAATGGAATTTGCTTCTGACGGAAAAATATTGATTACAGAACGTCCTGGCAGATTAAGAATCTTTGAGAATGGCGAATTGTCTGCCCCAGTAAAAGGGTTACCTAAAATCAAGAGCGAGGGACAAGGAGGGTTGCTAGATATTGCACTCGATGCTGATTTTATCAATAACAAGATTCTTTTTCTTTCGTATACCGCTGGAAATTTTTCAGGAATTGGTACGGAGGTATCTTCAGCAAAATTAGTTAATAATCAACTGAGAGAACTCAAGCTTTTGTTCAAGGCTTTGCCAAAATCAAGGGGTGGCCGTCACTTTGGCTCACGTCTTTTGTTAACAAATGATAATAGTCTTTATATAACTTTGGGCGATCGCGGTGAAATGAAACGTGCTCAAAACATCAATGATCATGCAGGTTCGCTAATTCGAATTGGTAAAGACGGCGAAATCCCTAACGATAATCCTTTTATTAAACGCTCAGACGCAAAAAAAGAAATCTATACTTATGGGAATCGTAATATTCAAGGTATAGCTTTAAATCCAGCGACACATGATATTTGGACGGTTGAGCATGGCCCGCAAGGCGGAGATGAGCTTAATTTAATGAAGTCTGGCACTAATTATGGTTGGCCGGTTATCACTTATGGTGTTAATTATGGCACTGGCACCCAGATTGGCGAAGGAACTCATAAGGACGGAATGGTTCAACCTGTTTATTATTGGATACCTTCAATTGCGACATCAAGCCTACTATTTTATAGCGGTAAAAAATTTCCCAACTGGAAGGAGAATATTTTTGTTAGTTCTTTAAAATTTGGCCAACTAGCCAGACTTGTAATGACTGACAATATTGTAATGATAGAGGAAAGACTGATAAATGGCGCTTTTGGCCGAATCAGAGAGATAAAAGAGGGGCCTGATGGGCTACTTTATATTCTTATAGACGACGCAAACGGTAAAATACTAAAACTTAAACCTGTTGAATAAATAAAGTTATTCAATATTAATTATTTACATTAGATATTTAATTTAAGTATTTGATTATAATAGAATATATCTAGTTCGCTTTTTAGAATATCAATGCCAGGCATATTGCCAGCCAATCGTTACAACGTAATCATTTTCCATTTGCGGACCATTTAGGTCCTGATGTATTGGGATAGCTGCTTCAAGAGCAAGTCGATGCCCTTGAAAGATACCTGTTTGCCCCGCTAAATTTAATCCTAAATAGAGATTTACCGTATTTCCTCCATAATTATTTGGATCTGCAGTTTGAACGGGAAGGGAAATTCTCTCATCTATGCCATCTATTCTATCTTCGTGCTTATAAGCTGCTCTTGCAGATACACTAATTGCGGGGCGTGGTTGATAGCTTAACCATGAGGTAACTTCATGGATATCACCTAAGCTATACCCTTTGTGATCATTAACCCGAAGTATACTCATATATTGCCCGCCCCAACTCACCTTATCTAGTTTTCCGGTATAGGTAACCCCTGGTAGTAGATCGAAAGTGCCAGAACCTAATTGCATACTATAAGGTAAAATGACGTTTGATCTTGCGCCAGCGGGCGTAAGAATAGTATCTCTTTTATTGGTGTCGCCAGTAGGTAGACTTACGCCTGCATTAATATGTATTTTATGCGTATTATTTTTTGATAACCGAAACATGCCAGCGATCTTTGTATCTCCCATACCGCTTGATGTTGTTGTAAATATACCTCTTCTAGTAGTACCCGTGCCGCCTTGAAAGGTTATATGATCCATGGATTTTTCCATATACATACCCATAAACATTAGCGTCAACCAATCAGTAGGCGCATACATTGTTCCAAGCATATGCATATTCATTGTCATTTTAGTCGGAACAACGCGTAATGTTGCTGGCGGTGAAAATCGATTTGCAATATTTGTAACGATAAATTCTGGCGATACTTTAGTTGTTCCGATTCGATTGCCTTCCATACTCATATGCTGAAAACGATAAGATGCCATCCATCCGCCTTGGCTATGCATATGTTCACCCATTACACCAATAGGCGCATGAGCACTCGCATTGATTCGTTTCAATTTACCGTTTTCTAGATTAAGACTAATATTATTATGATTCTCATCGGCAAAAACATTAGCCCAGAGCAATAATAATGCGAATGTATAGATAAATTTTTTATTATTTAAAAACATATAATTTCCCAAAAATAAAAACACAAATAGATCAAATCAGCAGATTTTGATCTGAATTAAGAATGTAAAAAATGTGAAATTAAATTAGGGTAGGGGGTGCGCGTGCATACTGCGATGCATGCATAAAAGAGGTATCGAATGAACCTTTATATAAAATCAATTCACCATCTGAAAATTGATTCTTATAATCTAGAACAAATTGCTCAATAACAAGAGACGTGCTGCTTGATGTCCATAAGTTGCAATTTGTTTGTTTTTTATGGTCGCTAGATACAGGTTCGTTAAGTTTATTAGGTTTTTCAAGGCCCGGTAATTGATTGATATTGTTCGGGCCATGACATAGCGTAACTGCAAACAAATTACCATTTGTAGTTTTTGTATTAAGCATAAAACCAGGCGCGACAAAAGATCGCGCTAGCATGCCCAACGCAATAATACAAACGTATAGGTACTGTTTATGGAGTTGACGAAAATAATTCATATGAGCCCTAATAATGTCTATTTATTTTAGTGTTGAATTTATAATTAATTTAGTTGTATTTCTTGAAGTTGTTGAAACTGCATCAACCACACCTATTATATCTCCTTTTTCAGATTTAGCATTACCACTTTTAGAGATTCTTGCCGAAACTTGAACAGACTTATAATCAGACAGCTTATTAGATGGAAGCATAGACATTGAATCATCCATTTCCACCAATAATGGTAGGTCAGCGACTATTTTACGCAAAACAATAATTGGCATGTTGTTTGAGCCATGCATCGGTTTCGCATAGATAAATATTACATTATTTTTATCTATATCAGTAAAATTAGGTGATAATTCAATACTTAATTTAAGTGAGTATTCAGTTTCTTCTTGCGTAATCGAATTATTGTTTTGAATTGAAATATTATTATTTTCTTTAGCAAATTGTATATATTTTCTTATATTTTTTTCTTCCTCGGATCCTATTTCTAATTTAGGCAGCACATTTTGCCAATAATTAATGGCCTTATTTATTTTGCCCTCTTCGTAAGCCACTAGACCGGCTAGCCAAAGGCCCATTGTATTTTGAGGATCTAACTGTAGTGCTTTTTTGATTAGTTCAGAGGGCTTACCAGCAAAAATTCCAGAATTTGCCATGGCTAAAACATCTGCATATCGAAATAAAAGTAACGGATCATCGCCTTTTAGACGGTATAGATTGTCAAACGCCCTAATTGCTTCAGGATAGCGTTTGAGTACAACATAAGAATTAGCCAACATTAACCAATCATCGCTATTATTCGGATCATCAAGCAATCGTTTTTCAACACGGTTTAGCATTTGCTTCACAGAAACTAGTTTTTCGTTATTGTTTTTTGTATTTTTTAAGTCTGAAACTAGGACTAATTTTTCTATTGAATTAGGATGACCAATAAAACTGTATACAGATATAACAAAAACAGGAATAACCAATACAAGAATTACCGAAATAGTTTTTTTTGATTTTAGATTTGAGAAGTATAGTTTTGAGTTTAGTATATCTATATTTTTATTATCCTTAATTAATGAATGTTCTAATTCCTTGGTAGTATTGTTGGCTTCATTTTCTGTAATTAAGTGATTTTCAATATCGAAATTAATCTCATTTAACTTTTGATTATAGATGTCCATACTATTTTGATTAGAATTTATTCCCTCATTATTTTTTTTCAACAATGTTTTTATTATCACAATAATAGATATTAGCAATAAAGATGATGCTGATAGTAAGAATAAAGTCATTAGTTTTTTTTATATTTATTTATAATTATTTGAAATAATTTTGTCTTAGTGATTAATTATCAATAGTATTATTTTGAGATTGTTTTTTTATAAAAATGATTGCTGTGGTTATGGCTATTATTAAAAATAGAAAAGGGCCAAACCAGAGCAACCAAGTATTATCATTTAAGGGGGGGCGATACAGAACAAAGTCACCATATCGCTCTACTAGGAATTCTGTAATCTGATTATTACTCTTTTCTGATTTAATCATTTTAAAAATTTCATTCCTTAAATCTTGGGCTAGCGGAGCATTAGAATCAGCAAGCGATTGGTTTTGACAAACTAAACATCTAATTTCTTCAATTAGTAAATAGTAGCGTTGTTCCTGATTTTTATCGGTAAAATATACAGGCTCATCATTTGGATAACTTTTATGTGTAGTGAGTATGACTAAAGCGAACACTATAGATTGATATAATATTTTCATAATTATTTTTCTTGTTCTAATTCTTTTATGAGCGGCATAATAATATCATCAAGCTGCCTTTTATCAATTGGGCCAATATGTTTGTAGCGAATAACCCCTTTTTTATCAAGAAGGAATGTTTCTGGCACACCATAAACACCATAATCTATACCAGTATTTCCATACTCATCGTATGCGCTTTCTATATATGGATTTCCTAAGTTCTCAAGCCATATAAGCGCATTAGTTCTTTTATCTTTATAGTTAAGCCCATACAGAGTTAGGTGATATTTTTTTACTGCTTCATTAAGTACGGAGTGCTCAAGCCGGCATGCTATACACCAGGAAGCCCATACATTTATTAGCGATACTGTGCCTTTGATATCATTTATACTAATATTAGATTCTGGGTTATGAAGGGTCGGCAGAGTAAATTTAGGAGCTATTTTATTTATTAGTGGTGAGGGAACATATCTCGGATCATTTTGTAGTCCATAAATAAATAGTACTGTGAGTCCAATAAAAATTGTAAGCGGAAATAGATAACGGATCATTTAATTTATGGGATAGCTTCATTATTGATAGTAATTATTTTCTTTTTTAATATTCTTAGGCGATAACGCTTATCTAAAACAGCTAACAAACCTCCAATTGCCATTAATATTGCACCAAGCCATATCCAGCGCACAAAGGGTTTGTGGTAAAGTCTCACGCTCCAAGATTCATTATCTAGCGGCTCACCTAAAGCCATATAAATATCTCTAGTAAATCCCGCGTCTATTCCTGCTTCCGTCATAGGCATGTTACGAACAGTATAGGTTCTTTTTTGCGAGCGAAGCGTTGTAATAAGACTTTCGTTTTTTATTACATCAACGATTGCTTCAGTTGCTTCATAGTTTGGTCCCGATACTGCCTTTAAGTCTTTAAGATGAAATTGGTAATTAGAGAATTCAATAACATCACCAATTTTCATACGTTGATGAATATCGACACTATGTTGACTCGTTATAGTTATTCCCACAATACAAACCGCAAAACCTATATGAGCAACTAACATTCCATAGAAACTACGGGAAATAATTCGCATTGCTGCGAGTTTATTTTTTTTATTTTTTATCTTAACGAATAATGAATAAAGACTAGTAGTACTTATCCATAAGGCAGCAACGATTCCCGCAATGCTTTTTAATTGATTATTCTCAAAGAATATTAATCCTATACTGATACCAATGAATAAACTTGCAATTAATAAATTACGTAATTGTTTTAGTAATAATGAAAAGTCGTCTTGTTTCCATTTTGTAAGAACTCCCAACCCAAGGAATATTATGAGTGGGGCCATTATTGGAACAAATACCGCATTAAAGTAGGGGGCACCTACAGATAATTTACCAAGATTAAGTGCTTCTATAATCAAAGGATAAATAGTTCCAAGCAGTACTGTTAACATTGCCACTAGAAATAAAATACTATTAAATAGCAGAAATGTTTCACGAGATAATAATTTGAACTTGCCTCCGCTTTTGGTTGATGGCGCACGAAATGCATAAAGCACTAGTGAACCACCAACAAAGATTGCTAATAAGGCAAGAATAAAAATTCCACGTGTTGGATCTGTCGCAAATGCATGAACTGAAGTTATCACACCTGAACGCACCAAGAACGTGCCTAATAAACTAAGCGCAAATGCACAAATAGCGAGAAGAATCGTCCAATTTTTAAAAATTTCTCTTTTGTCTGTTGCGGCAAGCGAATGAATTAATGCGGTTCCAATTAGCCAGGGCATAAACGATGCATTTTCAACAGGGTCCCAAAACCACCAACCACCCCAACCTAATTCATAGTAAGCCCACCAACTACCTAGTGCGATCCCTATTGTTAGGAATATCCAGGCAAGTAATGTCCATGGCCGAGACCATCTAGCCCAGGTTGTATCTAAATTACCCCCCAATAAAGCAGCTATAGCAAAGCCAAAGGCCACAGAAAACCCCACATACCCCATATATAATATTGGCGGGTGAATAATCAATCCGGGGTCTTGTAATAGTGGATTTAAATCTGCACCATCTAATGGAATAGGGAAGATGCGCTCAAAGGGATTAGAAGTGAATAGCATAAAAAGTAGAAAACCAATACTTACCAATCCCATCACCCCAATAACACGAGATAAAAAATATTCAGGTAAGCGATGACTAAAATAAGTCACAGCTATTGTCCAAATACTCAAAATTAATATCCATAATAATAAAGAGCCTTCATGTGCGCCCCACACAGCTGAAAATCGATATATCCAGGGAAGGAGTGTATTTGAGTTATTAGCGACATAAGATATAGAAAAATCATTAATTAGAAATGAATAAACTAAAATTCCAAAAGAAATAGACACAAATAGAAATTGTAGACGTGCCGCAGGCCGGGCTAACGACATGTATGTTAGATTTCCCATGGCTGCACCCATAATTGGAAAGGTACTTTGTATGATTGCCATCGCCAAAGCTAAAACTAATGAGAAGTGTCCTAATTCTGCTATCATTTAGCTACTTTATTTTCTTGATAGGGATTTAGAGCGCCTGCATCTTCAAGAGCTTTTGCTACTTCCGGTGGCATATAATTTTCATCATGCTTAGCTAATACTTCATCAGCAACGAAGACATTGTCAGGCTTCATTTTTCCATTAGCAACTATACCCTGACCCTCGCGAAATAGGTCAGGAAGAATTCCATCATATATTACTTTAATTTCATTAACTGTATCAGTTAGTACAAAAGTAACTTTAAGATCATTAGGATTTCGTTTAACACTATTGGTTAATACTAGTCCGCCAATACGAAATGCACGGACTTTTGGCGCTTCGCCATTAGCAATTTCTGTTGGGCTATAAAAGTACATTAAATTTTCTTCAAATGCTGTCAAAATTAATGTTGCAGCAATACTTATACCAATTAGAATGAAACTAACAATAAGTATACGTTTTTTTCTCGAAGTCATTGTTATTTATGCTTACTCTTTAATCTTTTTTAATTCATCTATTGTTTTGCGTTCATTTCTAATGGCCAGATAAATATTTAGAAATAGAACAATGAAGCTAATACCGTATGCCGACCAAACATAAGCTGCGTAACCGCCCATTGAGAAAAAATTATTTAATATCATATATTTTAATTACCTAATATTTTTTTTACCCATGAAGAATTACATTCATATTTAAGTATTTCACTTCTTGTCTTAATCAGAACTGTCGTAATGTAAAAAGTTTTAAATGCTATTACCATTAATATTAAAGGGATTAACATAGTGAAATGAATTGAGGGTTTGTCTAACTTTGTAATTGTTGGGCCCTGATGTAGTGTGCTCCACCATTCGACTGAATAATGAATTATCGGTATATTTATTATACCTATTAATGCAAGTACTGCTCCTGCGCGTGCCGCAATTCTTTTATCATCAAAAGCTGATTGTAGTGCCATATAGCCTAGATATAAAAATAACAATATTAGTTCTGACGTTAATCTTGCATCCCATACCCAGTAGGTACCCCACATAGGCTTTCCCCAGATAGCGCCTGTCGATAAGGCTAAAAAAGTATATGATGCGCCAATTGGCGCGCTAACTCTTGCTATGATATCTGAAATCTTAATGTGCCAAATAAGACTAATTGCGCCTGAAGCGGCAAGGACTATATATATAAAAAGAGACATCCATGCAGCAGGCACATGCACATAAATAATTCTAAAACTATCTCCTTGTTGATAATCTGCTGGCGCTAAAACTAGGCCTCCATAAAGCCCACTTATAAAGCAAACAATGCAGACAATAGTGACCCATTTAGATAAGCATAAGGAAATATCATAAAAATATTTAGGTGAGCCAAATTGATGAATCCACTTGTACATTTTATTAACTTAATCGTATTCTCAAAGCAGCAGCGGTTGCTAATGGCGCTAAGGTGATTGTTAGTACAAGTATACCGGCTAGAAAATAGACCTCGGCAATCATGGATTGGTTTGATGCTGCATTTTGTATTGCAACTGTAGAAAAAATAAGAACAGGCATTGATAAAGGCAGAATCAAAAGATTAAGTAGCATACCACCACGTAAACCAATTGTTAAGGCAACCATAACAGATCCAAGGAGACTTAAGATTGGCGTTCCAAGAATCAATGTAATGAAAAGCGCCATTATTATTTCATTTGATAATGAAAGAAGTATACCCATCAGTAATGAAATTATTATTAGAGGTATACCAAATGTTATCCAATGTGCAAATATTTTTGCCGACACAAGTAATGTAAGAGGATAGCGAGATAAAGTTAGTTGCTCGATGCTGCCGTCTTCAAAATCAGAACGAAAAATCGTTTCAAGCGTTAGACAGGTTGCTAATAAAGCGCTAATCCAGATCATTCCAGGTATTATTTCATTTACTATTGTTGATTTTGTGCCGAAGGATAATGGGAATAGCGTAATGACAATAATAAAAAAAAATAATGAATTAATAAAATCTGTTTTATCTCGAAAAGCGAGAATTAGATCACGCCTTAAAATAACATTAAAAATATTTATATATTCAGACATTATTATTTCCTAGATTAATGCTTTGTAATGGACGACCATTAATTTCCATTCTTTGGTGCGTAGTAAAGATAGTTATCCCACCATTATCGCAATGACTAATAATTAAATTTTCAATTATTTTTTTTCCTTCTTTATCTAATGCATTAAACGGTTCATCAAGGAACCATAATTTTGACTTTGCCATAAATAATCTTATAAGTCCTAAACGTCTTTTTTGTCCAGCAGACATATTGTATGCAAATATTTTGTTCATGCCCGACATACCAATTTTTTTAAGAATTGCAGAATAATTAATTTTTGATTTTGATCCTGTTAAAGAATGAATAATTGTCATATTTTCTTCTACAGTTAACGTTGCTTTTATGGCATTAGCATGACCAATATATAAAATATTACTTTGGAACTCATAACGCTGTTGATTAATATTTATATTATTCCATAATACTTCACCAGTGGTTATCTGTATTAGTCCAGCACAAATCTGTAATAAACTACTTTTTCCACTGCCGTTTGCACCGTTAATCTGAAGTAACGCGCCATCTTCCATAGTCAGGCTCAGCCCTTTAAATAGAATATTATTTTGGCGGACGCATTCAAGATTATTGATACTAAATTTCGACATTTGTTTATTGTTTAATTATATTATTTTATTATAGTCGATATTCTACAGAATCTATGTAAGCTTATAAAATTATGAAATCTTTATTTCTCATATTTTGCTTTATAATTTTTATTTCTGCTTGCGGCCAATCAAATTATGAACTAGCAAATACCGCTTATATGGCAGGCGATTATGAGAAAGCATTTAGAGGATTCACTTTTCTGGCTAATGATGGTGATGCCAAGGCGCAATATTATATAGGTTTTATGCATGAAAATGGATTACATATAAACCAGGATTTTCAAGAAGCAGCTAAATGGTATAAGAAGTCTGCAAAAAAAGGTTATCCTAATTCTCAAATCAGGCTAGCTCAATTATATATTCAAGGAGCAGGAGTTGAGAGAGATTATTTGATGGCAATGAAATGGTCTCGCATGGCGGCAGTTCAGGGCAACGAAGAAGCAGAAGCAAGTATCGGTTATATGTTTCATGATGGGATAGGCGTTAACCAGAATTACAGTGAAGCAGTAAAATGGTATAGAAAAGCTGCGGAAAAAGGATGGGCTAGGGCACAGCATGATCTTGGCGTTATGTTTCAAAATGGACGTGGCTTAGAAAAAAATAACAATAAGGCTATAGAATGGTATCGAAAAGCATCTGATCAAGGTTTTTTAGCCTCACAAGCCAATTTAATTAATATGTATCATGAAGGAATTGGTGTACCAAAGGAGGATTTAAAAGCAATAGAATGGTTTTATGATTTAGCTGAAAACAAACATATTATGGCTCAATACAAACTTGCTGAAATCTATTACTTAGGAACTAAAACTAAGCAAGATTATACGCAAGCCTACGCCTGGGCAGGTATTGCGGCAGCCCGAGGATTTAAGCCTGCTCAAGAAATTCGAGATAATGTGGAAATCAAATTAAACGCAAAGGAATTGGAAAAAGCTCGAAAATTAGCGAGAGAATACTGGAGTAAATATGGAAAGCCTAAAGAGGAATAAGCATTTACAAACAAGTCCTATAGAATTTTATGGTCGAATTATTAATGTACAAAATGAAAAAATAATAGAGAAATTAAGCTGAGAGTTGACCCGATTCGCTAATTGATAATAAAGGCAATGATTGGCGATTCGAACATTTTGAACTTTCTCTCTAATTAAAGGACTAAATGGTAGAAAAACCTAGAAATTTTTAGTTATCTAGTAGTAAATGACTTGACATTAATTTGAAATACGAGGAGTATCGCGCACCCATGATTCTAAATTATATGACAAAACAGGTATTTATATGGCACCGCAACGACCTATGCGGTAGCTACAGGCACCTGTGCGTCAATGGATTTTTAATGATCTAATAGTTTAAGAAACAAATATACCAATCCAAAAAGGCCGTAGGTGATTCACCAGCGGCCTTTTTTTTTGCTTAAACATAACTGGAGGCTCATAAGAAAACATGAGATATTAAAATGAGAAGTTTAATTGTCTATTCAATATGGTGGTTTATAGTATTATCTAAACCAATTGAGGTTTTGGCTAATGATTATACGACTAGAACCTATCCGGCACATTCTTGCGAATTATTTGCTGAGGATGCGTATCAGGCTGCTGATACTTATCGTCGAGGCGTTATACTAAAAGATATTCTCGATCTAATCGAGAATGCGTCTGTTGCTGACAGCATGAAGCATCGTGCATTTCAAGCAGTACAATTAGTTTGGAAAAATCAATTAGACAATCCTGCTTTGGCTTATAGTTTAGCTTTGGGTTTATGTTTGAAACCAAAGCAAGAGATGGCGCCTATTGATGACTTATGGGTGACCTCTCCAAGGACAAGTAGGGAATTCTTTTAATTAAAAATTAATTTTACACACGGACGTGTAATATTAAGTTTGGTTAATTATTATCTGGGGTATAACCGAGATTCGGAGAAAGCCATTTTTCGATGCTTTTTAAATTTAATCTTTTTCTTTGTGCATAGTTTTTAATTTGGTCACGGTTAATTTTTCCTAATCCAAAATATCTAGAATCAGGATGTGAAAAATACCATCCTGATACAGCGGCCGTTGGATGCATCGCAAATGACTCAGTAAGTTTTATTCCTGTATTTTCTTCAACGTCTATTAATTTCCATAGTAGTTCTTTTTCGGTGTGATCAGGACATGCTGGGTACCCTGGGGCAGGACGAATACCCTTGTAAGATTCACTGATTAATTTCTCATGACTAAGTGATTCGTTGGGAGCGTACCCCCAATATTCTTTGCGAACCAATTCATGTAATCGTTCAGCAAAAGCTTCAGCGAAACGATCTGCCAACGCCTTTAGCATTATTGAGCTATAATCATCATGGTCATTTTCAAACTGTTTTATACGTTCTTCCATACTAAAACCAGCTGCAACAGCGAATGCGCCAATGTAATCATTCTTTTTGGTTTCTTTTGGAGCAATAAAATCGGCTAGAGCAAAATTACATTGTCCAGGTGGTTTTTGGGTTTGCTGTCTCAGAGAATGTATTGTAGTTAATAGATTATTTCTTTTTTCATTAGTATAGATTTCAATATCATCATAATTTACCGAATTTGCTGGAAATAAACCGTAGACGCCTTTAGCAGTAAACCATTTTTCATTGATAATTTTTGATAACATAATTTGAGCATCATCATAAAGACGAGTAGCTTCTAGACCGACTATTTTATTGCTTAATATTTTTGGAAATTTTCCCGCAAGTTCCCATGCAACAAAAAATGGTGTCCAGTCGATATATTCTACTAACGCATTTAGTGGGTAATCATGAAAAGCATTAATACCAAGTCTATTTGGTGTTATTGGCGAATAATCAGGCCATGTAATTTTTTTATGATTATTACGAGCTTCTTCGATTGTTAGCCAATTTATTTTAGCTTGTTTTCCTTTATGACGTTCCCGTAATATATTGTATTCCGATTGTATTTCTTTTGAGTAAGATTTTTTCATATCGGTATTAAGTAATTTTGTTGAAACACCAACAGCACGTGAAGCATCTTTTACATGAACGACAAGATAATCATAGTCAGGATCGATTTTAACGGCAGTGTGAGTTCTTGACGTAGTAGCCCCGCCAATCATTAACGGAATTTGGAATTCCTGGCGTTTCATTTCTTTTGCCACATGAACCATCTCATCAAGCGACGGAGTAATTAAACCACTTAAACCAATAATGTCTGCATTTTGCTCACGCGCAGTATCTAAAATTTTTTGTGCTGGCACCATAACCCCGAGGTCAATGATTTCATAATTATTACATTGCAATACAACCCCAACTATATTCTTACCGATATCGTGCACATCACCTTTTACTGTCGCTAATACAATTTTGCCGTTACTTTTAATTTTTTCTCCACCTTTCTCAGCTTCAATAAAAGGGATGAGATAACCAACCGCTTTTTTCATTACACGCGCACTTTTCACCACTTGCGGTAAAAACATTTTACCGGCACCAAATAAATCACCCACAACATTCATTCCATCCATTAATGGCCCTTCAATTACCTCAATTGGTTTTTTCACTTGTTTTCGTGCTTCTTCCGTATCTTCTACTATGTAATCCGTAATTCCTTTTACTAAAGCATGAATTAATCTTTTAGTAACCGTATCTTCACGCCATCTAGTATTCGTCTTCCTTTGTTTTGCTTTTCCAGTTGTTACTGTTTCAGCAAAGTCAACTAAGCGTTCAGTTGAATCATCACGACGATTTAATACAACATCTTCAATGTATTCGAGTAATTCTGTTGGTATTTCATCATATATACCCAACTGACCAGCATTTACAATCCCCATATCCATACCTGATTGAATGCCATGGAATAAAAAAGCTGTATGCATTGCTTCACGAACAGGATTATTTCCACGAAATGAAAATGACACATTACTTAGCCCCCCACTAACTAACGCATAGGGCAAATGTTTTTTTATCATTCGTGTTGCCTCAAAAAATGAAACCGCATAGTTGTTGTGTTCTTCCATGCCGGTAGCAATAGTTAAAATATTTGGATCAAAGATAATGTCTTCCGGTGGAAAGTTAACTTTATTTACTAAGATATTATATGAGCGCTTGCAAACCTCAAATCGTCTTTCAGTTGTATCTGCCTGACCTTTTTCATCGAATGCCATCACAACGGTTGCAGCACCGTAGCGTTTTACTAGTTTTGCATGCTTAATGAATACTTCTTCACCTTCTTTTAGACTTATTGAATTAACAATTCCTTTGCCTTGTATACATTGCAACCCAGCTTCAATTACACTCCATTTTGAAGAGTCAATCATAATTGGTACTCGACTAATATCAGGTTCTGAGCTAATTAATTTTAAAAAGTCAGCCATTAGGTGCTCTGATTCAAGCATACCTTCATCCATACAGATATCGATAATTTGCGCACCATTCTCAACTTGTTGACGTGCAATATCGAGGGCGGCCTCCATGTTCTCGTCTTCTTTAATTAATTTTAGAAATTTTGGAGAGCCAGCAACATTTGTTCTTTCTCCAATATTGATAAAATTAACATTACTTGTGATATTAAATGCCTCAAGACCACTTAATCGTTGCGAAATTTGCACATTTGGGGGTTTTCTGGGGTTAATTCTTCCGACAGTCCCAGATATTTTTCTTATGTGATCCGGTGTAGTACCACAGCACCCGCCAACAATATTTAAGAATCCTGAATTAGCCCATTCCTCAATATGTTTTGCCATTGAATCGGCATCCAAATCATATTCGCCAAACTCATTTGGTAGTCCAGCATTAGGATGGGCGCTTATAAAGCAACTTGAAAAGCTAGAAAGCTCTTCAATATATTGACGTAAGTCATTAGGACCTAAGGCACAATTAAGTCCAACTGAAAGAGGTTTTGCGTGCTTAACTGAATTCCAAAAAGCTTCTGTAGTTTGGCCTGTTAGTGTACGCCCAGAAGCATCAGTTATTGTGCCTGAAATCATAATGGGGAGATTAATACTATTTTTTTCAAAATATTCGTCAATAGCAAATAATGCAGCCTTTGCATTCAACGTATCAAAAATAGTTTCCACTAAAATCAAATCGGCTTGACCATCAATAAGTCCTTTTAACGCCTCTGTGTATGTTGAAACAAGTTCCTCGAAATTTATATTTCGGTAGCCTGGATTATTAACATCTGGAGATATTGAGCAAGTTCGGTTTGTTGGACCAAGAACTCCTGCCACAAAGCGAGGTTTTGCATCATTTTCTTCGAAGTCATCAGCGACATATCGGGCTAGGGCAGCACCCTGCTTATTTAACTCGTAGACTAAATCTTCCATTTGGTAGTCAGCCATAGCAATAGAAGTAGAATTAAATGTATTGGTTTCTACAATGTCTGCACCGGCTTCAAAATATGCGCTATGAATTGCTTTGATAATATCTGGCTGTGTTACTGAGAGCAGGTCATTATTGCCCTTTAAATCACATGGGTGTTTTTTAAATCGTTCTCCACGATAGTCTGCTTCTTCTAATTTGTAAGACTGTATCATTGTACCCATCGCACCGTCTAAAACTAGAATTCGCTCATTCATAAGCTCTTTTATTTGTTTAGATTTATTAACCATGGTTTTTTATAATTTGATTTATCTTGATTTTAGTTGAGCTGCAATAGGATATCAGTTTCAAACATGAACTGTTAAGAGTTGTCTCATTTGGATATTTGTTGATACCGCGCTACGACAACACCATAACTGAGAAGTGCGGCTAAAGAAATTTTATTTTACTAGCTATTCAGGGTTATTCGACAATTGCGTGTGAGCTTTTTGGCCTAAGCGCAAACCAACCAATATAACCAACAGGCCAAGCAATCAGTGCTATTATTATACCCTTGGTTAACGCTAGTGCTGCCGCAATTACAAATATAAGAGGCAGGATAGTTCCCTTTATTCCCATATCTCGGGTAGCTGCGTCACCATATATCCACAATATACTGCAGACGTAAACCGAACAAAGAATTATAAAAATAAAAACTTCTGTTGAATTGCCAAATGAAATAGACACGTAAATCTCCTTAGAAGTTATTCTTTCATATGATGTTTAGCATCAACAGGACGCATTGTTGCGTTCATTATTAATGCCACAAATAGGACTACCGCCATTAAATACATTGTCGTATTGTAGAGCCCCGAAGTTGGATCGACAGTGCCCGAAGGCGCTATTTCCATTAATTTATTTATGGTTACTGTTTTTGCAGTAACTAACTGGTCAAGCTGATTTACACCTGCTCCGAATTTTTCTTGAAATGTAGCTGGGTCAATTTTTCCCACCAGATCATCAATTGCATTTTTAACTGATATTTCTCTTAGGGATGTTATGGCAAGCGGCCCAAAAACTCCAGCGCTTGCCCATGCGGTTAATAGTCGACCATGTATACCGCCAACATACTTAGTGCCAAAAATATCAGCGAGATATGCAGGTATTGTAGCAAAACCGCCACCGTACATAGTGAATATCAGCATGGTTGCAGCGTAAAAATAAACTAACCAGACAACGCTAGGATTTACGCTGACTTGTTGTGCTGTATAGGGTATTGAGCAGTACAAAATAATCCCTAGTGTAAAAAATATCCAATAGGTATTTCTACGTCCAAGATAGTCAGAGGAGCTTGCCCAGAAGATACGACCGATCATATTGAAAAGGCTAATCATTAATACATAAGTTGATGCAAAGGCAGCATCCACAATATGGGGGAGGGTGCTACCAAAAATCTCACTCATCATTGTTTTAGCTACACCTAAAACACCGATACCTGCCGTTACGTTAAAACATAAAATGACCCATAATTGATAAAATTGACGAGTTTTTAATGCCTCATCGATATGCACATGATGTTGAGTAATCATACTTTTCTGTTTATCTTCGGTTGGTGGTTCCCATCCTGCGGGCTTCCACCCTTCACGTGGAATACGATAACCAAATGCGGCACACAACATAATAACGAAGTAGATAGCGCCCAATGTAAAGAAAGCCTGAGCAACACCAACAGTGCCTGTACCAACAAGGTAGACTCCTTCAGGTCCGGGGGCATACATACCAGCCAGATCATTAGCTCCAACCACAACAACTTCTCGTAGTTCTCCAGCAATTTCAACAAGACGTCTACCGCTCTCTGTAATTAATTCAACAGCATCAACAGCACCAAGATATTCTGGAGCTTTGTAATATATTTTAATAAATGGCTCGATCATAAATTTAGCTATCATGGCGCCACCACCAAAACCCATAATAGCGATCCCCGTTGCCATTCCACGTCTGTCAGGAAACCATCTGATTAGTGTTCCAACTGGCGAAACATAACCAAGCCCCAGCCCACAACCTCCAATCACACCGTAACCAAGGTACAATAACCAAAGTTCCCCGGTTAATATACCTATACCCCCAACAATAAAACCACCACCCCAACAAATGGCAGACACAGTTCCAACCATGCGAGGACCAACTTTTTCAAGCCATTTACCCCCAACGGCGGCAGATAATCCGAGGAATACAATTGCAACAGTAAAAATCCAAACGACACTTTTTAATGTCCAATCATCAGCGGCGCTTGTGACAACACCAAGACGTTTTATTAATGCAGGATTAAATAGGCTCCAGGCGTAAACAGAGCCTATACATAAATGAATGCCTAATGCAGCAGGGGCAATCAACCAACGATTGAAGCCTTCTTTGGCTACGATATGCTTTTTTGACAAAATATCTAGCATGGCTAGAGAACCCCCTAAAAAATATATTGAAGATTTTTATTATTTATTATGTTTTTTTGAATCAGTTCTAATTGTTGTATATTAAATGACCGAGAAAGCACTTTATTTGATTGGAGATAGGATAAACAGTATTATCATTAATTGAAAGCACTAGGTGCCAACTGTTTTTTTAAATATGACAGTTGTGTTAAACGGGAAGTCAGTCAAATCCTGACGCTGCCCCCGCAACGGTAGACGAGTTAAAAATCATTCAAAATGTCACTGTACTAGTTGAAGTAAGAGAGTATGGGAAGACGAATGATTTATGTAAAACATACTCGTAAGCCCGGAGACCGGCCTTAAATTTCAGAAAAAACATTCTGCGGGCGGCAGTATGGGATCTACTTATAAATTCTAGCAATAGACAATAGATTCAATACCTACCAGATTCTACTTATACCCGCATTAAATATCTACTTAACATTACACGGGCGGTGTATAGGAGAAGTTTTAAACATGTCGTCTCCAAGTTATTTTGTTTTATTTATATTCGTATATTTTATTTCTTATAATACTTTTGCTGTGAATCTAAAACGATTTGAAGGGTTGATTGTCAATGGTACAAGATTAAATCAAAATAATATTGAGGATTTACCATTAAATATTTCCATTATAACCGCTGAAGAAATTAAATTAAGTTCAGCACAAACACTCCCCGAGTTACTTTCACAGGAACCAGGTATTCAGAAAAGTAGTCAATTTGGTAATCATGCCGTTAGAAGCGATATTGACATTCGGGGGTTTGGAGCAAGAGGCACTCAAAATACGTTAATTTTATTGGATGGCAAACGTCTTAACGATAATGATCAATCGACAATTAATTTTAGTGCCATACCGATGGAGAATATTGAGAGAATAGAGATTATAAAAAGTGCAGGCGGTGTGCTCTACGGCGATGGCGCAGTAGGTGGCGCTATTAATATCATTACCAAAACACCATCTTATAAAACTAAGAAATATTTAATTGAGCAAAGAGTGGGTTCGTACGATTCAATCAAGACAGATGTGGCAGCTGAATACAGTAACGAGAAAATTTCACTTAATCTCTTTAGTAATCTTATTCATTCAGATGGTTATCGAGTTAATAATAAATTAGAGCAACGGTCTTTATCTACAAATTTCAGTTATTTTATTAGCAATACAGAAATATTTCTAAAATTTGGAATATCTGAGCAAAATTTAAGACTTCCTGGTGATAGGGCGGTTAATTTTGTTACAGGTGTAGATGAATTTTCTTCTGATAGGAAAGGAACAGATGACCCGTTTGATTTTGCTATCGAAGTGGGATCTTTCTTAACGTTAGGCTTCATACATTCTTTTGCAGATAATATCGAATTACTAGTAGATGGCGGATATAAAACCAAAGAAAGCGATATTTTTGTAGAGAATAGCCAAGAATTTCGAAATACAAATCATGCAAATCTATATTTTAGCCCCCAGCTAAAATGGAAATTTGACTTATTTCATAGTGAACACAATATTGATATAGGCTTTGATCTTTACCATTATCAGTTTGATTTAGATATCGAAAATACCACCGCAGCTGATACAAATCATGTGATAGTTCAACCACAGCATAGACTTGATATCGAACAGGAAAACTATTCATTTTATTTAAATGATTTTGTCAATATAAACCCTAACACTTCATTCCAGGTAGGAGCTCGTATACAACATAGCAATGTAGATGCATTTGATCAGTTTGATTCGACTGCTAGAACTGCTGGTTTCGCGAGCAGCCAAAGGCCTTCACTTAATAAATCGGACAAAGGGTATATGGCTAACTTTGGAATTAAACAGCGGTTTAATCGAAATATTTCTGGCTATGTAACAACAGGTCAAAGTATGCGTTTTGCAAATAATGATGATTTTAATCAATTAGACGCAACTTTTGCGCCTAGTTTTTCTAATATAAAACCACAGCGCGGCAGATATTTTGATGGTGGGGTTATATATTCTAGCGAATATCTTAATACTTCGCTGAGCGTATATTTAATGGAAATGACAAATCAAATTGATTTTGATCCAGCACGTTCTACAAATAGAAATTTTGAACCAATTAAAAGAGAGGGGCTAGAGTATAGTATTTTACTTAAACCCACTGACGAAATTACAACAAATTTTAATTATGCCTTAACTAAAGCAGTTTTTGATGAAGGATTAAATAAAGGCAATGACGTTCCACTTGTTGCGAAACATACAGCAAATTTTATTTTTAATTATAATCTGTTTAGGAGTATGAATTTATCGGCAACATGGAATTATGTTGGAGATAAAGTTTTTGATAATGATCAGGATAATACATTTTTTGCCAAAATTCCTTCGCACTCGTCCATTGATATGAAATTGGGTTATGAGCGAGGTAATTTTGATGTAAATTTTTCAGTTAACAATTTGTTAAATAAAGAATATTTCGAGACCGGAACCACTAATAGCCTGCTTTTTGATACCGCACATACGCGATTTAATGCATCACCCATGCCAGAGAGAAACTTTTCATTTACAATACGATATAAGTTTGACTAAATAGGCATATTACTCGGAGTTTAGAATTATGTTTAACCAAAATATAAAAGTAGATAAGAATATTACGATCATTTTAAGTTTGATTTTATTTGCTATTGTCTTAAGGTTACTTCCTCATCCGCCAAATTTCTCACCTATAGGCGCAATTGGTTTATTTGCCGGATGCTATCTAAGTTTAAAAAGATTCTGGTTAATACCTATTGCTGCGCTATTTGTTAGTGATTTTGTACTGGGTTTTTATCATCCAATTTCAATGCTTAGTGTTTATTTTTCCTTTGGGATATCGGCACTATTGGGTAGCTTTTTTTTAAAAGATAAAATAACACCATTCAGAATTACTGGGACTGCAATTTTCTCCGCTACACAATTTTTTATTCTCAGTAATTTAGGTGTTTGGATTTCAGGATTAATTTACCCAATAAATATTACGGGTCTTATTAGTTGCTATGTAATGGCAATTCCATTTTATGGAAATACACTATTAAGCGAGCTCTTTTATGCATTTATTCTTTTTGCAACTTATTATTTTCTAACTAATTTTGTCAAAAAGGGTAATACACATAATACAAAAAGTATTTAGTAATATTTCTTAATTCTATTCTTTAGATTTTCTCAAATATTATTAAAATATCTATATGCAATTTAAGTGATATAAATAATGTCTAATCGTTTAACAAAAATTTATACACGTACTGGCGATGATGGAACGACGGGGCTCGCGAATTCCAATCGAATTGATAAGTTCAGCACACGAATAGAAGCCATGGGTGAGATAGATGAGCTTAATAGTCTAATCGGTGTTCTTGTGGCGAATGAACTACCTAACGATATTTCAGGGTATTTATTAAATATTCAACATAGATTGTTTGATGTTGGCGCAGAATTGGCAATACCGGGAAATGCTTTAATATCGCCAGATTGCGTAAAAAGATTAGAAGATTTAATTGATTCTTATAACAATGAACTTCCAGTACTTAAGGAATTTGTTTTACCTGGAGGTTCGATGCCTGCCTCGCTATGTCACCTCAGTAGAACAGTTTGTCGTCGCGCCGAAAGGACGCTTGTTAAATTAGCACGAAACGAATCTTTTAATTCTGAAACATTACGCTATATCAATCGTTTGTCCGATTTATTATTTATATTTGCGAGAATACTAAATCAAAACGGAAAAGATAAGGAAGTATTATGGGATAGTGATCGATTAAAGCATTCTGTTTAGCCGGCATTATTTTTCTAATACCAGATATCGCCCCTTTCTTTTCATACCAAGCTTTCCAAGAAAAGACATTCCTAGTAGTGTTCTGCCGCTCATATCATCCGAAACTGAGCCTGCAATATTATATAGCTCAATATCACCTATCTTAACTTTATTTAATTCTACCACGTATGCTATAGATGGACCCTTCGCGGTCATCATTTGAATTTTTTTTCCTTTTTCGTACTTAATTTTAAGTTGTTTTGCTAAATCACTACTCATTGAGACAAGCGTTGCTCCAGTATCGATTAAAAATTCCACAGTTTTTCCATTTATTTGGCCTGAGGTTTTATACATCCCCATAGCATCTGCTTTAATTGTTACTGTTTTTTTAAAAGAGTAGGGTTTTTTAACGTCAGATGTTGTCTTAAATGTATTGCCTATTTTTTCATCAAGAGTGAAAATTTTAGGGATACCATCAATTTCAATAGTCGCTTCCTTACTGTTTGATTTTACTAATTTGACTCCCTCGGGAGTGAGTTTATTTTTTTTGAGTATTTGTTGTTTACCATCAATTGTAACAACAACTTTATCTTTAAATAAGCCATTGATAATTATATTTTCGATAGCAAGAGAAAATTGTGGCACAACAACACCTATAGAAAATATTAGAAATAAGGCATACACATGCTTCATGCATGTATTATAACTATTTTAAGTACGGTGAATAATGAATTTTACTTTTACTGGGTAACAGCTCTATACTCCAGTTATCAATAGCCCAATCTAGAATTGTTTTGATATCGGAACCTGTAATTCCAGGTGGTGGTGACTGCCCTAAGAATATTAGCGCATTTACTAAACTTCTTTTAGGATTCGATGCTACAAATTTTGTTACCTTATCAGTCTTACTGATTTTTTTCCCTTTAATATCAATTGCAATAGGAAGATGAAGATATGCTGGAGTTTTATATTTAAGTTTTTTTTGTAAGAAAATTTGTCTTGGTGTCGAATCAAGCAAATCAAACCCTCTTACAATGTGTGTAATATTTTGCTCGCCATCATCAACTGCGGCTACGAGATGGTATGCAAAATAACCGTCAGCCCTTTTAATTATAAAATCTCCAATTTCTGAATCTATAGATTGAGAATAGTAACCTTGCAATCTATCGAATATAGAAATTGGAGTATTATTTGTTTTTATTCTAATTGACTGATTAGAATTTAAAGCGTGAATTTTATTTCGACATGTTCCAGGATAAATTATCCCTTTTATTTCTTTTCTAGGACAGTCGCATGAAAAAATGCATTTTAATTTTTCAAGTTTTTTAAAGGCTATTGTATATAAATCAATTCGTTGACTTTGATATACAATTGGCTCATCCCAAATAAGTCCTAGCTGTTCGAGCTGATCTAAAATTATTTTATCAGCATCTAATTTGTTTCGAGATTGGTCAATATCATCAATTCTAACTAACCATGTGCCTTTTTTACTTTTGGCGTCAAGGTAACTTCCTAGAGCAGTTATTATTGATCCGAAGTGAAGTGGGCCACTTGGAGTAGGTGCAAAACGACCACGATAACAATTACAATTGGATTGTTTTACTGTGTCCACATGTATTTATGGCTTAGAATTATGGGTTTAATTGAATAAAATATTTAGCTTAAATACTTATCTGTCGGAGTGAATGGTGTCACGAAATTGCTTTTCTTTTAGCTCGTGTCGTTCTTGCGCTTCCAGGCAAAGCGTTGCAACTGGTCTTGCTTCTAAACGTTTAATCCCAATTTCATCACCAGTTTCTTCACAATAACCATATGTTCCATCATCAATTCTTTGTATTGCCTCACTAATTTTTCGTAATAATTTACGCTCACGATCACGTGTTCGTAATTCAAGTCCAAATTCTTCTTCTTGTGATGCACGATCTATTGGATCAGGAAAATTACCTGCATCTTCCTGCATATGACTAATTGTTCGATTAACTTCATATTGTAAGTCAGATTTCCATTTTGTGAGTATTTCTCGGAAATGGCTTATCTGTTTTTTACTCATATAGGCTTCGCTATGTTTTCTTTCGTAGGGTTTAAAATCAGGCTTTTCAATGCTTGAGCGTCTTTTCATAATCCTTTTTTTTGAGGCC
>CAJWQR010000003.1 GCA_913045195.1 uncultured Legionellales bacterium
AGAATTTATCGAACTTCAAAACAAAATTCGTAATAACCTTCTTGATGTATACAAACTTTCAACTGAGAAATGGGCTCCAGTTGTATTCACCGGTTCTGGTACATCGGCAATGGAATCAATGATAACAAGTCTAGTCCCCGCACATGGTAAATTATTAATTATCGAGAATGGTGTTTATGGCGAACGTTTTACCAAAATCGCAAAAATTCATGATATTGATCATATTGTTTTACATCACGAATGGGGGGAAGAAATTAATCTTATCAATTTAAACAATGAACTACAGTATCATAAAGAAATTTCGCATATTGCAGTAGTTCATCATGAAACAACCACTGGCCGTCTGAATAATATTGGAAAAATAGCAGCTATATGTAAACAACATACAAATATATCGATCTTGCTCGATGCTGTTAGTAGTTTTGGGGCAGAAGAAATAAAATTTGACCAGTGGAATATAATTGCCTGCGCATCAACCGCTAATAAATGCCTGCACGGCGTGCCAGGCACATCTTTTGTAATAACTAATAGAAATTCCACATCCAAAATGGATGCGACACTAGCTCGTACACTTTATTTAGATCTTCTTGTTTATTTAGACGCCCAAGACAACAATAAAACTCCTTTCACACAATCAATTCAAACCTTTTATGCGCTAGATGAAGCATTAGAGGAAATAATTGAGTTTGGCGGATGGAAAAATCGCCAAGAAAAATACCAAAATCTAATGAATATAGTCCGAACTGAACTAGAAAAATTAAAAATTAAACCTTGTCTTGAAGAAAAAGAATCATCCTGTGTACTAAATTCATTCTATTTGCCGGAAGGAATTACCTATGAGAAATTACACGATGAACTAAAAGAGGCAGGATTCGTCATTTATGCTGGACAAGGAGGTCTCAAAAAATCGTTCTTTAGGATATCTTGTATGGGTGATATTTCAGAAACAGATATAAAGAGATTTATCGTGGCAATCAAAAAAATTGTATCTGTTAAATAATAGAAATTAAATACTAACTATTAATTTGTTCTTTCTTTTTTTCAGGTTCGCTAATTTTATGCATAATAAAATTATGTATTCCCTCATAATCTAAACCAGCATCCCTTAACATGTCATCTCTTGTACCATGCTGAATTAATCTATCTGGTAAGCCATGATTAACAATTCTTTGCGAGATACCATAAGCGGCTAACACTTCATTTACCGCAGAACCTGCGCCGCCCTGAACAACATTCTCCTCAACCGTAATAATTAAATGATGTTCCTCACATATATTAAGAATAAGAGATTCATCAATTGGTTTAACAAAACGCATATTTATTACTGTCGCATTAAGTTCTTTGCCGATACGTTCGCAGGGCTCAACCATAGTGCCAAAAGCCAGTATGGCTATATCTTTACCCTTACACCTTACTTCCCCCTTACCAATCGGAAGTTTTGTCATTTCATGCAGTACTTTTACTCCAGGACCAGTGCCACGTGGATAGCGAACAGCAGCAGGTTGATTAAGTTGAAAACCCGTGTATAGCATTTGTCGACATTCATTTTCATCGGATGGAGTCATCAAAACAATATTTGGTAAACAGCGCATAAAAGTTAAATCGTATACCCCATTATGTGTCGGACCATCAGCACCAACGCACCCTGCCCTATCAATAGCAAACAAGACCGGAAGATTTTGTATAGCAACATCATGTATTAATTGATCATAAGCGCGTTGCAGAAATGTTGAATAGATCGCAACGACAGGTTTTAATCCGTCGCAAGCCATTCCAGCCGCAACAGTGACGCTATGTTGTTCTGATATTGCGACATCAAAATATTTATCGGGATGCTCTTTCTCAAACCTTACCAAGCCTGAACCCTCACGCATTGCAGGTGTAATTGCGGCAAACCGATTGTCTAGTTTGGCTATATCACAAGCCCAATCACCAAAAACTTTACTATAACTAGGACTAGATAATGATTTACTAGAAGGAATTATTCCCTTCTTGGGGTCGAATGGTGTTACGCCATGATATTTAACAGGATCATCTTCTGCGGGAGCATATCCCCTACCTTTTTTTGTAATAACATGAAGAAACTGAGGTCCCTCAAGTTTTTGAATATTTTTTAACATGCTAATTAATACGGATAAATCATGGCCATCCACTGGACCAATATAGTTAAAACCAAACTCTTCAAATAAAGTACCTGGCACGATTAAACCTTTAACATGTTCTTCTGTGCGTTTTGCAATTTCTAGTGCGGCAGGAATATTTGACAACACTTTTTTTCCGCTCTTGCGTACACTAGAATAAAATTTACCAGATAATAATTGTGCAAAACGATTTGAAAGCGCTCCCACATTCGGAGATATTGACATATTGTTGTCATTTAAAATAACTAACAAATCACTATGCTGAGCGCCCGCATGATTTAACGCCTCAAATGCCATTCCCGCAGTCAAACCTCCGTCACCAATAATTGCTACACATTTTCTTTTTTGTCCACTTCTAGAAGCAGCTGTTGACATGCCTAAAGCAGCACTAATTGATGTACTAGAATGACCAACACCGAAAGCATCATAGTCACTTTCGTCTCGTTTCGGGAATGGAGCCAAGCCTTTCCATTGGCGTATTGTGTTAAGACGTTCTTTTCTTCCGGTTAATATTTTATGTACGTACGCTTGATGGCCGACATCCCAAACCAAGCGATCATCAGGCGTGTTGTATAAGTAGTGTAAAGCGATTGTTAATTCAGTAGCACCCAAACTCGCGGCAAAATGTCCTCCGCTTCTACTCACAGAATATAGAAGAAATTCTCGGATCTCATCAGCAACTTGGTCTAATTTCGATTCTGGTAGTTTTCGCAGATCAGCTGGAGAATCGATGTTATCAAGTAAAGGTGTATTAATTTCTTTATTCATAAAGATTTGGTAAGTCAAAGAGGCCATTATGAATATTGCTTAAGAACCATGCAAGAAAATTGATAAAAACATAAATATGAAATATGGCAAATCTTTATATGTATCAATTCTGTACATTCATCTCATCATCACTTAACCTTAGTGTGGCTGAGGAAATATCAGCTCAATTTTTAAAAACAAAATTAATCATCCGAGGTTATATTGGAATGGGCGTTCCACTAATTCAGCAATACAGAGTTGGTAAATACATTATTGGGGGGAAACTACGTGGTATCAAAAAATATCCTTTAGTATTAATGTTAGAACCTCTTTTTCGCTGTAACTTAGCCTGCTCTGGGTGTGGAAAAATCGATTACCCTAAAGAAATTCTTGATAAACGTTTAAGTTTTGATGAATGTATGCAGGCCATTGATGAATGTGGCGCTCCTATTGTTTCCATCGCTGGGGGTGAACCACTCATACACAAAGAAATGACACATATCGTAAATGGGTTTATAAAACGTAAGAAATTTGTGTACCTTTGCACAAATGCGATGCTTTTAAAAAAACACATAGATATGTATGAACCATCACCTTATTTAACTTTCTCAATTCATTTGGACGGAAATAAAGAACGTCACGATGCCTCCGTTTGTTTGGATGGTGTTTTCGAAAAATGTATTAGTGTTATAAAAATTGCTCGCAAAAAAGGTTTTCGTGTCACTATAAATTGCACATTATTTCAGGGAGAAAGTGCTAGAGAAGTAGCAGAGTTCTTAGATATGGCTATGGAATTAGGTGTTGAAGGAGTAACTATATCTCCTGGCTATAGTTACGAAAGAGCGCCGAAGCAAGATGTATTTTTAAAAAATAAAGAGAGTAAGCAATTATTCCGAAATATATTCAAATTAAATACTCATAAGACCTGGCGCTTTAATCAATCATCACTATATCTTGATTTCCTTGCGGGTAACCAAACTTATCAATGTACGCCATGGGGCAATCCAACTCGTAATGTCTTTGGCTGGCAAAAACCATGTTACCTACTAGTAGGTGAAGGCTATGCTCCAACATTTTCTGCGTTGATACAAGAAACAGCATGGGAAAATTATGGTTCCGGAAAAAACCCAAAGTGTACTAATTGCATGGTGCATTGCGGATACGAAGCAACAGCCGTTAACGATACATTCAATCACCCATTAAAAGCGTTGGGTGTATTTTTAAAAGGACCGAAAACAGATGGTGAGATGGCTCCAGAGCTGCCGGTGTTATATAACGATGATGAAATAACTAAACCAAAACTGATAGCGAACAATGAGATGTCCAATAATAACGGCAAAAATAAACAAGTTGCCTGATGGAACTACTATTCCTGGCAACAATGCTAGGACTTCTAATATGGGCAACGATTCTCTTACTGCCTTCACGCCCCTATAGCACTCGAGAATCTCTAGCAGTTCTCTCAGCAGAAAAAACAACCTTATCAGAGGTTACGGTACTCATTCCAGCAAGAAATGAGGCATCAACAATAACCGAAACACTCGCGGCACTTAAAGCACAAGATTCCCAATTGAAAGTTATTCTGGTCGATGATCAATCAACTGATAATACAATCAAATATGCTAATTCCGCTAAATTAGATAATTTATTGATTCTATCTGGGGCTAAATTACCTAAGGGATGGAGTGGTAAGTTATGGGCATTAGAACAAGGACGTAAATATGTTCAAACTCGTTATCTTGTCTTAGTTGATGCAGATATCATTTTAAAACCCGGCTTAATAAAAGCAATATTAACGAAAGCAAAAAAGAATGATATAAAATTATTATCATTGATGGCTCATCTTAGAATGTCATCATTCTGGGAAATAATATTAATGCCTGCTTTTATCTTTTTTTTCAAACTAATCTATCCATTTCGTCTTTCAAATTCATCCAACTCAAAAATAGCTGCAGCAGCAGGAGGATGTATTCTTCTAGAAACAGAAATTCTCAAAGAATTGGGGGGGTTTAAATCTATTCAGAATGCACTAATTGACGATTGCGCGCTTGCAAAAAAGGTCAAGCAAAGCGGCTATAAAACTTGGCTGGGCTTAACTCACTCCGTAATTAGTACTCGTCGCTATGATAAACTTTCAATAATACGGGAGATGATTACAAGAACTGCGTACACCCAGCTCAATTATTCTCCATTATTGCTTTTGTTTTGCACAATTTTAATGATTATTGCTTTTTTAATTCCAGTTACCGCTATATTACAAACACAATCAATAATAATAATAATGGGTTTAATCACGCTTTGTATACAAGCTATATGTTATTTACCGATATTAAGATACTATTCATTAAACCCTCTGTGCGCTATCTTATTACCATTTATTGGTATGCTTTATTTATTTTTTACATTAAATTCAGCTTATTGTTACTATTTTAGTAAGGGCATATGCTGGAAAGACCGATATTACAAAAATTGAAAAAAGAGCAGAAAGTAATTAAATTTGTTTCTTATTATTTATGATTACACTAATGAACAATTTCTTAAAAATAATATTGAAAAAAAAATGCTTCCGATTTATATCGAAGAGCATGCTTAGTTCTTACTTAATATTTTTTACTTTTTCATTATATGCAGGAACTCAATATGAACAAGCGATACAGGAACCTATAAACCAATTACATGAAACGCTTATTAACATCATGGTAATCTCGGATACAACAAGCTTTGAGGAACGTTACACATATTTAGAGCCCGTTATAAATAAAAATTTTGATACAGCATTAATTTCAAAAGTCATTCTTGGTAGATATTGGAAATCAATTGACGAGAAAATCAAGGTTAGATTTATTAATCTGTTTAATAGGTTAACAATTTCTACTTATATAAGTCGTTTCAACTCATATGATAATCAGATATTCAAAAATATATCTATTGAGCAATTAAAAGAAAATAGATATCTAGTAAAAACTGAATTCCTAAGGCTAAAGGAAAAACCAATTTCTTTTAATTATATCATCCAAAAAAATGGCAAAAAATGGAGAATTATCAGTGTTATTGCTAATGGAATTAATGATCTTTCTCTTAAAAGAGCAGAATATGCGGCAATAATTAAAAAAGATGGGTTTGAAGTATTAGTAAAAAAGCTGGAACAGAAAATCTACGATTTACAGCCAAATTAGAGCATAAGTCATCAAAAAAATTGTCTCAGACTTAAAGGTATGTCAATATTTGATGTAGGTTTATGTGGATTTCTATATAAAGAGGTAATCGATGGTTTCTTTTTATTATCTTAAAGTATTAAAGCAAATAATTTTTCTTGCTTTGTTTTGTGTTTTGGTGGGTTGTGCGACAACACAAACCACGGATAAATATACAAAAGACGACTCATTGGAACCGGCAAATCGAGTTTTCTTTGATATTAACGAAACACTTGATCAGGCCTTAATTAAGCCTGTCGCGGAAGTCTACGCTGATGTAACCCCAAATTTTATAAGAACTAGCATCACAAATTTCTTCGAAAATCTCGCTTATCTTAATGTTATTCTGAATGATTTATTGCAAGGAAAGATAAACCAGGGATTATCAGATACTGTACGTTTCGTGGCTAATTCAACAATGGGAATTGGGGGTCTTTTTGATGTTGCCACGCCAATGGGCCTACCGGAAAATGATGAAGACTTTGGGCAAACCCTTGCAGTTTGGGGTGTCGATGAAGGGTCTTATCTTTATTTGCCGTTTTTTGGTCCAAATACTGTCCGCGACTCCACGGATTTTGTTCCGAGCACACTATTAAATCCATTTTTCTACATATCAAGCACAATTCTATTTCCTGTAACCGCAATTAATGCAGTAAATAAACGTGCCAATTTACTTGAAGCATCCAATATACGTGATGAAGCTGCCGTTGACCCATATTCGTTTACTCGTGAAGCATATTTACAACAACGTGAATATCTTATTCATGATGGTAATCCGCCAATTACTGGCTATGATGATGTTTTTAGTGTTGACGATGAACAAAATGATGGAAGTGGTGTATTGAAAATTGAATAAGATTAATACTGATTGACAATAATATCGCTCTAACAAAATTTTCCTGCATTGAAATTTAAAGTTTGATTAATGCAGTAAGTACCTCAAGTCTGTTCTTTAAAAGTTTATGAGTGAAGAAATCTTAGTTAATGTAACCACCCAAGAAACACGTGTAGCTGTTATTGAAAATGGCGTACTACAAGAAATCCATATTGAACGTTCGCAAAAGCGAGGGGTCGTTGGAAATATTTACAAAGGGAGAGTTTCTCGAGTGTTACCAGGAATGCAAGCAGCTTTTATTGATATAGGATTGGAGCGTACTGGTTTTTTGCAAACTTCGGATATTAATAATACTAATATTGATGGTGATTTTGAACAAATTGAAAATAATAATGAGCAAAGAATAGAATCAATTATTAAAGAGAATGAAGAATTACTTGTTCAAGTAATTAAAGATCCGATTGGAAACAAAGGTGCTAGGCTAACAACGCGTCTTTCAATTCCATCAAGATATATTGTGCTCACTCCAAAGTATCCATTTATAGGTATTTCCAAAAAAATTGGAAATGATGATGAAGAAAAACGACTTAAAAACATTATTTTGAGTTATCTTTCTGGTGTTGAAGAACTAGCTTTTGCAATTAAAGATAATGTAGTTTTACATAAGTCCCTATCCGAACCTAAAATATTACATAAGGGTGGATATATAATTAGAACAGCTGCAGCATTTATCCCGGCAGAAGAAATTTATAGAGATATTGAATTTCTTAGAAAGATCTGGGATTCAACACTCTGTTTATCTAAAAAATTATCATCGCCAAATAGGGTTTTTGAAGATCTACCTTTACAAATACGAGTGATACGTGATTTAGTTCAGAAAAATATTAAAAAAATAAGAATCGATTCTAAAGAAACTTATGAACAAACAATAAAATTCTCGAAAGATTTTATTCCTGAATTTTTAAATAAAATCGAATATTACAATGAACATCATCCCATACTCGATTTATACTCTGTAGAGGATGAAATACAACATGCTCTTAATAGAAAGGTAAAATTAAAATCTACTGGTTATTTAATAATTGATCAAACTGAAGCAATGACTACAATCGATGTTAATACTGGTGCATTTGTTGGTCGTAACAATCAAGAAGAGACAATATATAAAACAAACCTAGAGGCTGCTTATACAATTTCTCGACAACTTCGACTACGTAATCTCGGTGGTATTATTATTATTGATTTTATTGATATGCAAGATCCTGAACATAAACAACGGGTTCTAAGCACACTTCAGAAACATGTTGGTCAAGACCCTTCTAAAACGTCAATCAGTGAAATAACATCGCTTGGACTAGTGCAATTAACTCGAAAACGTACGAGAGAAAGCCTTGAGCACATCCTTTGCGAAGATTGTCCTACTTGTTATGGAAAAGGATTAATAAAAACACCAGAGACTGTGTGTTTTGAGATTTATAGAGAAATTCAACGTGAAGTAAGCCAATTCGATGCAAATAAACTACTGGTTGTTGCCTCGCAAACTGTTATTGATATCCTACTAAGTGATGAATCAACAAATGTAATAGAACTCGAATCTGTCATTGGAAGAAAAATTAACTTCCAGACAGAAACTTCATATGCACAGGAACAATTCGATATAGTCTTACTTTAATTAATATATGTTAAGAAATTCTAAAATAACTTCGCATCATTTCTTTTTTTACTCCTTAGTATTAACAATTTTACTAGCAATACTATTTGTTGTCAGTATTCGACATACATTACCAAAAATTAACATCTATAAAAGTGAAATAGAATCTATTATTAGTGATTACATGGGTTACTCGGTTAACATTAATACAATAAATGCTGAATGGAAAGGCTGGACACCCAACTTATATTTAGAGAATATTAAATTACTGGATGAAAGAAATAATAATGAAATAATTAAATTTCACTCTGCTCGGATTGGAATTAATCTTGTTGAATCTATCTCAAAAGGTGTAGTTACTCCATCCTATATACAAATTTCAGGATTAAATCTCAATGTTTATCGAAATAAAGATGGCGTAATCTCAATAAAAAATGATAATTCACTAAAAACTAATATGATTAATCGATCTGGTCTAGCGGAATGGTTATTTACTCAAAAATACCTGATACTCAAGAACGTAAATTTAGTTTGGAATGATGAAAATATTAATATTGTAAGAAAAGAGTTTAATAATATTTCTCTTGAACTAAAAACAGATAAAAAAAATACTCGAATTGAATTAAATACAGCTCTATCACAACAAGAAAAGCAATTATTTAAAATAAAGGCAAATATAACTGGAAATATATTAACATCAATGTGGCAAGGTGATATTAATTTTGAATTAATTAATATTGACCCCGCGCGACTTACTAATAAATTATATGCTTTTAGTGATGGTGGTCTATCAAATGCAAAAATATCAACTAGATGGGAAAATGCAAAGCTGATAAATTTTGATGGTGCATTGGAATATTCAAACTTTTCATCAATTACTGAAGAATCTCTTTTATTAGTAAAAAATATTAATTTTAATCTAAATGGAAGTCGAGAATTAAATAAAGATTGGTCATTAAATTTAATTTTACATAATTTAGAAACTGCAAATGGTAAATGGCCTGCGTCTAATTATCAATTTGAATTTATTAAAGACTCTTCAAATGATAACTATCTATATAAGGGATATCTTACTTTTTTAAGATTAGAAGATATTTTACCTTTTATTATAACAACTAATATTCTACCTAATAATATATTTCAAAAGTTAGATTTAGAATCTATTTCAGGTGAAATAAATAATCTAAATATTGAAATTGATCATATCAACGAAGAATCTATAAAAATAAAAGATCTTAATGCAAATTTTGATAAATTAAGTATTATTTCTTATGATCAATCTAGTTCTATTAGTGGTTTAAAAGGTGCGTTGGCCGCCAATAATAACTCTATAGATGTAAGCATTGATAGTGACTTTACAAAAATCAAATTTGACAAACTCTATACTGATGAGAAGATTTTCTCTAAGTTAACTGGGGAGCTTGAATTAAATTATGATAAATTATTAATTAATAATCTTAAAATAATTTTCGATGGTATATCGCTTACTTCAAATGGAAATATTCTGATTAACGAGGATCCTACTTATATTGATTTAAATTTAACTTTAGATGAATCAAATATTGAATATTTTTCAACACTTATACCAGATAAAACTAACCCAGAATTATATAAATGGCTTAATAATTCATTACTTGGAGGAAAAATTTTATCTGCTGATATGGTTTATAAGGGTTATGCTAAAGATTTTCTACTTAATAATTCAAAAAGTAATTTTAAAGCAATTTTTAATGTAAGTGATACAAATCTTGATTACAACAGAAATTGGCCTCCAATTGATAATCTTACTGCTGAAATAATTATTGAAAATGACAATCTATTAGCCAATATCAGTTCTGGATATATATTTAATGCAGAAATTAGTAATACAACTGCGAAAATTAAACACATCAGCGGAAACAATCATAATGTTATTGTTAATACTCAGATATACAGTCATATGAATGATCTAAAAAAATTCATCATTCAAAGCCCATTAAATGAAGACCCAACTCTTATCAAATATATAAATAATATAACAGGAAATATTGATATTAATCTTAATTTAGATATCCCGCTTGGTCTTGAGAAAACAAAATTTAATGGTAAGGTTTCATTAAATAATGCATCAATCGAGTCAGGTTTGCCTGGGCTTGCACTTGAGAATGTAAATGGTGATATAAATTTTAGTGTTAATGAAATATGGGCAAATGATATTGATGCAATTTATATAGGAAGCCCCATAAAACTAACAATTCCAACTATTAATTATAAAAATTTAGATTTTTTACCATTCAATATCTCTGGTGTTGCTAATAAAATATTTATAATTGATCAAATGACAAGTTTATTTCCTAATCTTTATAATAATATCGAAAATATAAAAACCTATTTTTCCGGCGAAAGCGAATGGACTTTTTCCCTTAGCGAGTCGGAGAACAATTCTCAATTAGATGATAAAAGAATTGAATTTAAATCAGATTTATATGGTATTGAGATTAACTTACCTCCTCCCTTAAAAAAAGATAAAAATGAATTACGTCCCTTAATAATTGAAACTAATATTAGTAACTTATTAATAGATAAATTTAGTATATATTATAATAATGAAATATTTACTGATATATTTATTGATAATACAAAAGATTTCTTTGTTAAAAATATAAATATTGGCTTAGAAACAAAACATCCTGAAAATAAAACCGATAATAGCATATCCATTCAAGGTAGCATGAACAGCCTAATTTTTACTGACTGGGCTAATTTTATAAATACATCAAAAACTAATAATAAAGTAAACCAGGGTAAAACTTTCTTAGGGAAAATTAATGTAAAGAATCTAGAAATAATTAATAAAAATTTTAATGATGTTGATATTAATTTTTCTAGTTCTAATAGTAATAAAGATTGGAATATTTTATTTGATAGTGAAAAAATAAGAGGAGAAGCATGGTATAAGAAAAAATTTATTAATAAAAATGACTATCTATATCTAAATTTTGAAACCCTTTCTTTAAGCGAAAATCAAAATACTGAAAATTTAACTACCTATAAAATTCATAATATTCCTGAGCTCGAGATTAGTATAAATAACTTTATATATAAAAATAATGAATTAGGACATTTAATCTTAAAAACGACTAACTTAGATAATGTAATTAATATTGATAAATTAAGTTTTAAAAAACCTGGTGTTAATATTAATGCCAATGGATTTTGGTCAAGTATTGACGAAATAGATAAATCTGAGCTCTATGTCAAATTAGACTCTGACTCAATAATGAAAATGTTTGATACATTCAATTATGCTGCTACTAATATAAAAGATGCTAAGACATTGCTTGAATTCAATATAAACTGGGATGATTCGCCATTGAATTTTGCGATGGAGAATCTAAATGGTCAAATAAATATGAATATAGAAAAAGGTCAATTTCTTGATATTGAACAAAAAGCTGGCAAATTATTCGGATTACTCAGTATTCAGGCGTTACCAAGAAGACTGTCACTTGATTTCGCTGACCTTTTTAACGAAGGATTTGCCTTCGATACAATCAAAGGAAATTTTAATCTAGAAAGAGGTCAGGCTTATACTAATAATTTACAAATGATAGGTCCATCTGGAGATATTATGATCAGCGGGCGTACCGGACTGGTGACAGAAGACTATGATCAAATTGCAACTGTAATTCCCAAAGTATCTGATAGCCTACCCTTAGCAAGTGCGTTATTTGGTCCTGTTGGTGTTGGTGTTGGTGCAGTATTATTCTTTGCAGGAGAGCTATTTGAGTCTATTCCAGAAAATATCGATAAGATCTTAACTCAGCAATACAGCATCAAAGGTAGCTGGGAAAACCCAGATATTGAGAAAATAAATACGAATGAATAATTTAAGTTATGGCCTAGCAAATGCATAAAACAATAAAATCATTGTTGATGCAACTGTCATCCCAACACCTAGTTCGATAAAAATAATGCCAATATGCTGGCCAGTCCTAGGGTCTTCTAAAAGAACATTATAATTAAGAAATTCACCGCCATTTAAAACACCAGCAATCCCAACGCTAACATAAATTAAAACACCAAGAGCTGCGAGGCTTCTGATAAAACTAGGATGAACAACCTTACGAAGTCTTTCAATCCCGTAAATAATGCCATATAAAATAAAACTTGCCGCAAAAATAACGCCTGCCTGAAACCCTCCGCCTGGGCCATAATCACCGTGAAATTGAACATAGAGCGCAAACAACATAATCAAAGGAATAAGTATTCTAGCAACAACATTCAGTACTAAATGATGTTCCACTAAGATTTCTCCCTACTAACTATACCTTTATAATCGCCTCTGCTTCTTCCTAGAAGCATTAAAACACCAATGCATGCAGTAAAAATAACTGTAACTTCTCCTAATGTATCGTAACCTCGATAGCTCGCTAAAACAGATGTGACTAAATTAGGTATTCCAATTTCTTTTTCAGAAGCAACTATATATCTATCGGCTAAATAGGTTTGTACTGGATTCTCTGGTGAGGCAAAGGCTGGAATATCTTGAAGACCATAAATTAATAAGCTTCCCGTCAATATAACAATAAAAAACCCTAAAAAAGAAATTTTATTTTTAATTTTTTCTTTATATTTTATTAATGATAAAGCACCTAAAAATAATATTAACGCAATACCTGCGCCAACTGCTGCTTCTGTAAAGGCCACATCTACAGCATCGAGGCAAACAAAAAGAGAAGCAGATAATAAACTAAATATTCCTGTTAACATTGTGGTTGCAAAAAGATTATCTTGTTGATTAATTGCAATTGCGGTAATTACTAACAAGCATAATATAATTACATTTATATACAAAACAATCATACTTAATCGTCTTTTAAAATTGGTTTTAAATTACCATGCAATGCAGATTTTGCTAACGCATGAGCAGCTGTAGGTGTCGTAATCAGAATAAATATTAGTATCAATAATAGTTTTAGGCTGACTATGTTCAAACCATAATATAATATTAATCCAAATAAGATTAACATCGCGCCTAGCGTATCAATTATACTAGCAGCATGTAATCTTGTATAAAAATCTGGCATACGGTATACCCCGAGTAATCCTACTAAAATCGAAAGGGCGCCTGTCGTAATGAATAAGCTACTAACAAGGCTGATAATATCCATCAAATATCTCCTTGTTCATTTTTAGTAGAACTTCTGCTGATATCTCCATATTCAAAAAACTTTAAAATTGCTATTGTTGAAATAAAATTAATCAACGCATAGACTAAAGCAATATCAAGAAAATCAGGGCGTTTAGTTAAAAACCCAAATAAAGCTATAAATAAAACAGTGACTGTCCCAAATATATTAACAGCTAGTATTTTGTCATAGACCGTCTTACCAATAATTGCTAAAACTAAAGCAAGTAGCATTGCAAATAATATAATAAATATTGTAATTTCAAACATAAGGATTTGCTTCAGCACTAGTAATTTTTCTATCCATATCACCAGTTTTTAATCCTTCGGCTCCTATTTTTGATAGACTATGTACTTCAATATTAGAATCATCTAAATCAATAGAGATCGTTCCTGGTGTTAAAGTAATTGAATTTGCATAAACTACCTTTGCAAAATTACTAAGCTGTGATGACCTTACAGTAACCAATCTAGGGCTTATAGGTAGTTTAGGGTTAAGTATTCGCTTACAAACATCGATGTTCGATTTTATGATTTGAAAAATTAACCAAAAACCATACGGTATAAACCTTATAAAATAAAGCTGCAATATTGGTTGATCAAGAATTATAAGTTTCATGCGTGAGCTTATGCTAGCAACAACCAGTACTGATAATATTCCAAGCAATAAGAGTAATGGCGTATAATGTCCAGACAACATTACCCATAGAAATGCTAAGCTTATTATTAAACTAATTTTATGAAAAAATATATCGTAGTTTGACATCATGTTTCCTAATAAAAATATACCCCTAGTTACTTATTATCCGCATACCTTCACAGACAATCAAGGCATTTAAAATGCAATGGAAACCAAATACAACTGTTGCAGCAGTTATTGAAAAAGATAATCACTTTCTTCTTGTTGAGGAAGAAATCGATGGTAAGCTTGTTTTTAATCAGCCAGCAGGACATCTAGAAAAAGATGAGACGCTAATAGAAGCAATTAAACGTGAAGTACTAGAGGAAACCACCTTTGAGTTTTTGCCAAAATCACTTATTGGTATTTACCTTTATCCAAACAAAAATAATAAAAATATTACTTACTTGCGATTTTGTTTCTTTGGTTTCTGTTCAAGAAAACATAGCGAAAGAAAATTAGACGATGGAATAGTCAGAGTAGTCTGGATGAATAAAAAAGAAATTGAAAAACAAAATAGAATACGTAGTCCCATGGTGCTATGTTGTATAAATGATTATTTAAAAGGAAATAATTATCCACTAACATTATTAAACTATTTTTGAGATGAAAAAAGATAAAATCATTGTTGGTATTTCAGGAGGTGTTGACTCCTCTGTTGCCGCGATGCTACTAAAAGAAAAAGAATATGAAGTTGAAGCTCTGTTTATGAAAAACTGGAGTCGTCAAATAGAAAATGGAAAGTGCCTATGGGAAGATGATGTTGAAGATGCAATGCAAGTATGTGACAAACTTGATATCCCTCTTAATGTAGTTGATCTTTCTGATGATTACTGGGAAAAAGTATTTAAAAATTTTTTAACTGAATATAAAAGTGGCCGAACACCAAACCCAGATGTACTATGTAATAAAGAAATTAAATTTAAAGCCTTCTTAGAATATGCAGAGAATCTTGGCGCAAAAAAAATCGCAACAGGTCATTATTCTCGTAAAAATAAAAATGAAAACTACTTTCAATTACTAAAATCTATAGATAACAATAAAGATCAAAGTTACTTTTTATGTTGTTTAAATCAATCTCAATTAGATAAGGCTTTATTTCCAATTGGAGATCTGTGTAAAGATAAAGTGAGAAAACTCGCTAAAAAAGCGGGGTTAATAACTCATGACAAAAAAGATAGTACAGGAATTTGTTTTGTTGGCGAACAGCCGTTTCGTAATTTTCTCAGTAGTTTCATAAAACCAGTAAAAGGATTAATTAAAACTACTAACGGGAAACCTATTGGTGAGCATGAAGGTATTTTCTTTTATACACTCGGTCAACGTCAAGGATTAGGAATTGGTGGAGTAAAAAATACAACAAATTCGCCTTGGTATGTAGTAAAAAAAAATATTGAAAAAAATGAACTAATTGTTGCGCAAGACCACGATCATCCTTTGTTGCATAATAAATATTTAACTACACTTGATATAAATTGGATCTCCGGAAAAACCCCATCACTACCGTTTAAGTGCAAAGCAAAATGCCGTTATCGACAATCTGACCAAAATTGTACTATTGAGAAAAATGAGAATAATCGTTTTTTTGTTAGTTTTGATTCCACCCAAAGAGCAATTACTCCAGGACAATTCATTGTTTTTTATGAAGAAAATATATGTTTAGGTGGTGGTATTATTGATTCTGTAAATTAATGAACTATGAAAATTGACCTGAAATTAGTATTAAATTTGCTTTATAATACCCTCCTCTCGAAAAGGGTCATCTTCAGGGAACTACCCACCACAAAAAATTCAAAAGGAGAAATGTTTTGCTCAATGAGTATCGTCAACATATTAAAGAACGCGCAGATATAGGTATTGTTCCTGAACCACTCAACCCAGAACAAACTGCTGCTCTTGTTGAATTATTGAAAAGGCCTCCTGTTGATGAAGAAGATTTTATTTTAGATTTAATTACCAATCGTATACCTGCCGGTGTTGATCAAGCTGCCTATATAAAGGCAGGATTTTTAGCTGCAATTACAAAAGGAGAAACCGAATCTCCACTAATAAATAAAAATAAAGCTATAGAATTACTAGGAACTATGCTCGGTGGTTATAACATTAATCCTTTAATAGTCTGTTTGGATGATGATGTTCTAGCTGAAACTGCTGCAAAAGCACTTTCAAAGACATTGCTAATGTTTGATGCTTTTTATGATGTCAAAGAAAAAGCCGACAATGGTAATAAGTATGCAAAAATTATATTGCAATCATGGGCTGATGGAGAATGGTTCACTTCCAGACAAAAATTACAAGAAAAAATTACAGTTAATGTTTTTAGAGTTTCAGGTGAAACTAATACAGATGATTTATCGCCGGCTCCTGACGCATGGTCTCGTCCTGATATTCCCTTACATGCTCAGGCCATGTTAAAAATGGAACGGGATGGTATTAAACCTGATGTATCAGGTGAAATAGGACCAATACAACAAATTAAAATACTTAAAGAAAAAGGATATCCGCTCGCTTACGTGGGGGACGTTGTTGGAACAGGTTCCTCGCGTAAATCAGCAACGAATTCTGTGCTTTGGCATATGGGTAACGATATACCTTTTATACCCAATAAACGATATGGGGGTTTTTGCTTAGGTGGAAAAATTGCTCCTATTTTCTTTAACACATTAGAAGATTCTGGTGCTTTACCAATCGAATGTGACGTAAGTAAAATGAATATGGGAGACATAATTGATATTTACCCGTATGAAGGTGTAATAAAAAATACAAAGACGGATGAGACTCTTTGTAATTTTTCATTAAAAACAGATATTATTCTGGATGAAGTACGGGCAGGCGGACGTATTCCTTTAATTATTGGTAGAGGTTTAACAGGGCGTGCACGTGAAGCATTAGGATTGAAATCAAATGAATTATTTCGTAAACCTTCTCCTGTAAATGACACAGGCAAAGGTTACACGCTAGCACAAAAAATTGTGGGTAGAGCCTGTAATCTTGATGGTATTCGTCCAGAAACATATTGTGAGCCCAAAATGACAACTGTTGGATCACAAGATACTACCGGCCCGATGACGCGCGACGAGTTGAAAGATTTGGCTTGTCTAGGATTTTCAAGTGATCTGGTTATGCAATCATTTTGTCATACCGCAGCCTATCCAAAACCCGTTGATATTAGCACGCATCATACTTTACCTGATTTCATCCAAACGCGTGGGGGGGTTGCATTAAGACCAGGTGATGGAATTATTCATTCATGGTTAAATCGAATGTTATTACCTGACACTGTTGGCACAGGCGGAGACTCGCACACTCGCTTTCCAATTGGTATCTCATTTCCGGCTGGCTCAGGGCTTGTCGCATTTGCTGCAGCAACTGGTGTTATGCCGCTTGATATGCCTGAATCAATTTTAGTGCGTTTTAAAGGTGAAATGCAGCCTGGCATTACCTTACGAGATCTTGTTAATGCAATTCCTTATGCGGCAATACAGTCTGGCGATCTTACAGTTGATAAAAAAGGTAAAAAGAATATTTTTTCTGGGCGTATTCTAGAAATTGAAGGTTTGCCAAACCTTAAATGCGAACAGGCTTTTGAGCTATCTGATGCAAGTGCAGAACGATCAGCAGGCGGTTGTACTATTCGACTTGGTAAAGAACCTATCATTGAATATCTGCAATCTAATGTAACTTTATTGCGCTGGATGATAGACAAAGGATATGAGGATATAAGAACTTTAGAACGTCGTGCCCAAGAAATGGAGGCATGGCTAGAAAATCCAGTATTATTAGAGCCAGATTCCGATGCTCAGTACAAAAAAATCTTTGAAATTAATCTAAACGATATAAAAGAGCCATTTTTAGCCTGCCCAAATGACCCTGATGATGTTAAGCCTTTATCTGAGGTCTCAGGGACAAAAATCGATGAAGTATTTTTAGGCTCATGTATGACAAATATCGGTCATTTCAGAGCTGCAGGAAAAATGTTACAAAAATCATCGGATACACTACCAACGACTTTATGGATTTCACCGCCCACTAAAATGGATCAACACCAACTTACTGAGGAAGGATACTATGACATATTTAAAAAAGTTGGCGCAAGGACAGAAATACCAGGTTGTTCTCTTTGCATGGGAAATCAAGCTCGCGTAAAAGCAAAATCAACCGTTGTTTCGACTTCAACTCGTAATTTTCCAAATCGACTTGGTGATGGCGCAAATGTCTTTCTTGCGTCTGCTGAAATTGCCGCCGTTTCTTCGATACTAGGACGAATTCCTAATATGGATGAATACATGACATTTGCAGCTGATCTTAATCCGCTCGCAAAAGATATTTATCGCTACTTAAACTTCGATGAAGTTGAATCCTTCCAAAAAAGTGCCTTAAAAGCCAAATCAAAAATAGAAGAGATTCCTGTCTCTGTAGTAAACTAGTAAATATTAAATACATATTCCCAAAAAATAGAGGTAATACTAGCAAAATTTTTGCTGGTAAAAGAATTTGAGATTCTAGTGATGACCATAATTAAACAAGATGATTTAATCGCAAGTGTTGCTGATGCATTGCAATTTATATCTTACTATCATCCGCTCGATTTTATTAATGCTGTGAATATGGCGTATGAAAAAGAGGAGTCAAAACCAGCAAAAGATGCAATGGCCCAAATTTTGATTAATTCAAGAATGTGTGCTGAAGGCCATCGCCCTATTTGTCAGGATACTGGAATTGTTACAGTTTTTTTAAAAATAGGTATGAATGTGAAATGGAAAACTAAACTATCACTTAATGAAATGATTAATGAGGGTGTTAGAGCGGCCTATAATCACCCAGATAATAAATTACGAGCATCGATAATGGATGATCCTGCTGGAGTTAGAAAGAATACAGGCGATAATACGCCGGCAGTAATTCATACTGAAATTGTAGAAGGCTCATCTATTGATGTTCAAATCGCTGCTAAAGGGGGTGGTTCTGAAGCGAAGGCAAAATTTGTCATGCTAAATCCTTCAGATGACATAGTTGATTGGATTGTTAAGACGGTGCCTAGTATGGGTGCTGGTTGGTGCCCTCCAGGGATGTTAGGGATTGGCATTGGTGGTACAGCAGAAAAAGCAATGATTCTTGCAAAGAGTGCATTAATGGAACCTATTGATATTCAAAAATTAAAAGAACGCGGTGCGAAAACAACAACTGAAAAATTACGTATCGAAATATATGAAAAGGTTAATGCGTTAGGTATAGGTGCTCAGGGTCTTGGTGGTTTAACGACCGTGTTAGACGTAAAAATAAAAGATTACCCCACTCATGCTGCCAATAAACCAGTTGCAATGATACCAAATTGCGCAGCAACGAGACATGCTCACTTTGTATTAGATGGAACTGGTCCTTCATTTCAAACTCCGCCCGATTTGAACGAATGGCCAAAAATAACTTGGGACGTAGGCCCTACCGCTAAACGTGTTGATTTAGATACTATTACTTCAGATGATATTAAAAATTGGAAAACTGGTGAAACACTACTTCTCTCGGGGAAAATGTTGACTGGGCGTGATGCAGCGCATAAACGTATTCAAGAAATAATTAAAAAAGGTGATTCCCTTCCAAATGGAGTTGACTTCAAAAACCGATTTATATATTACGTTGGTCCAGTTGATCCAGTCCATAATGAAGTTGTAGGACCAGCTGGGCCTACAACAGCAACTAGAATGGATAAATTTACAGAGATGATGCTAGATAAAACTGGTTTAATTGGTATGGTCGGAAAAGCTGAGCGCGGACCTGTAGCAATAAATGCAATTAAAAAACATAAAGCTGTTTATTTAATGGCTGTTGGTGGAGCGGCATATCTTGTATCAAAAGCCATAACACATTCAGAAGTTGTTGCATTCCCAGAACTCGGAATGGAGGCAATACATGAATTTAAAGTTAAAGATATGCCGGTGACAGTAGCTGTTGATTCAAATGGTAATGCAGTACATAAGGATGGTCCGAAAGAATGGCAGAATATTATTAGAAAAAAATCTCTTAAAAACTAAAAATGTTGATAACCTTTTGATTTAAATTTGTATATTTTTCCGTTCTCATCCATTAAGTTCAATTTTGAACAAGTTTGGTCAATTTTACCTATATAATGAATTTCTACTGTAGCAATCATCTCCTTTAAATCAGATTGAGACATATTTTGAGGAGCTGTAAAACATAATTCATAATCATCTCCCCCCGTCAATGCAAGATCGATAGCTAACTCTTTATTTAGCTTTTTTAAACTATTTGAATAAGGGATATTTGATAATTTTATCTCTGCCCCAACGTTACTAGCCTTAAGAATGTGATTAAGATCAGAAAATAAACCATCTGATACATCAATACAACTAGTTGCAATATCTCTTAATACTATTCCTGCTTGAATTCTCGGTTCGGGTTGATTTAATTTTTTGATTTCTTCCTTAGTTGGCTCTATGTTTTTATCAGGATTTAGAAAATACCTTAAAGTATATGCGGCAGCTCCTAATTCTCCAGTCACATAGATTAAGTCTCCAGGCTTAGCTCCGCTACGACATAGAAACCTTCCTTTTGGTACGGTACCATGCATCTGAATCGTAATTGATAGTGGGCCTTTTGTTAAATCTCCTCCAATAAGCGATAAAGAATATTTAGCAGCTAAATTATTAAATTGAGATGAAAATTCTTTTATCCAATCAATGTTATTCTCGGGAAGTGTTAATGATAAAGTTATCCATCGGGGAGCAGCCCCCATAGCAGCCATATCACTTAGATTAACTAATACTGATTTGCTTGCAATATCCCTAGGTGAGGTATCTCTTAGAAAATGAACGCCTTCCACTAAAGTATCCATTGAAACTACTAATTCTTCGCCTTCACCAATACTTATAACAGCGGCATCATCACCAATACCTAACGTAGGGACGTACTGATTATTCAGTAATTTAGGTTTAAAATAATGCTCTATAATCTCAAATTCATTCAAAATCTTTCAGCTGACTAAATCTTTAGTTTCATTGCAACGTAACTCTTTAACAACCTTATCGAGTATACCATTAATATATTTATATGAATTTTCTGCGCCAAATATTTTTGCAAGCCCAACAGATTCATTAATCACAGACCTCCATGGGATATCATTATGATATTCCAATTCGTAACAACCAATATGCAAAATAGCACGCTCTATAGTATCAAGCTCATCAACTGGCCTATCTAACAAATTAATTATTCTTGAATCGAGTTTTTGATGATTTGTAATTGTTCCTCTCAATAATGATTTAAAGTAATTGATATCTGTTTTGGCAAGTTTATGTTTATCATTCTCAAATTCAGCAATAACCTCGTCTACATTCTTATTTGTAATAAACCACTGATACAGGGCTTGGACTGCATTCTGTCTTGCTTTAATACGTCCACGTATATTTTCTTTATAGGATTTTATATTCATAACTAAATATTTTGTAATGCCTCAACCATATCTAATGCCGCTTTTGCTGCTTCAGCCCCTTTATTTCCACCTTCACTTCCAGATCTTTTTAATGCTTGGTCTTTATTATTTACTGTTAAAACACCAAAAATAATTGGCGTGCCACTAGTTATTGCTAATCTTGAAATTCCACGCGCACATTCATTTGCAATAAATCCAAAATGTGGTGTTTCACCTCTAATAATAACGCCAAGAGTTATAATTACATCATATATCTTCTTATCAAGTAACGTTTTGACTGCAACTGGAATTTCAAATGCGCCAGGGACATTAATAACTTTTATTTCCTTTTCGATTATCCCATTTTCTTTAAATGTTGCTATGGCTCCATTATACAAACGATCTACAATAGAGTAGTTAAACTTACTAGCGACAATAGCAATCTTTATATTATATTTTTTTATAGCCATTTTAATTTTAAATATCTCAAACAACAAATTTTTATTCTATGATATCAATTTCAATCATTAATATACTCAACAATCTCAAGACCAAAACCAGAAAGTGCATGTATATGTTTTGGAGCACTTAATAAGCGCATTTTTTTGATTCCTAAATCAGATAATATTTGTGCCCCCAAACCAATGGTACGAGTATCCCAGCTAACATTAGTATTCTTCTTGTCTATCATATTTTTAGAAAGTCTATATGATTCTATCTGATTAATTAATTCTATAGATGTATACTGATTGCATAAAATTACTAATACAGCCCTTTCTTCTTGGGAAAAACGTTTTAAAACATCATTAACTGGCCAACCACGATCTTTTGCCAAACTACCGGTTAAATCAGAAATAGGATTCTCGACATGTACACGTACGAGTGTTGGCTCGTCTGAGGCAAGAACACCCTTAACTAATGCTAAATGTAATCTCTTTTTTAATTTATCTTGGTAAGCATGAAGCATAAATTCTCCGTATTGCGTTGGTAGATTGCATTCTGTTATATGCTCAACTGTCTTCTCATTTTCTTTTCTATAACTAATTAGATCTGATATCGTTCCAATCTTTAAATCATGTTTTTCTGCAAATTTTTCTAAATCATCTCGTCTCGCCATTGAACCATCTTCGTTTAAAATCTCTACTATCACTGCTGATGGCTGTAATCCTGCTAGTCTTGATAAATCGCAACCAGCTTCAGTATGTCCGGCTCTAGATAAAACTCCTCCCGATTGTGCCATCAAAGGAAAAACATGTCCTGGCTGAACTAAATCTGTTGCTTTTGCATTTGGTGCAACGGCTTTTTTAATAGTAAGTGCACGGTCAGCTGCTGAAATACCTGTCGTGACCCCATCTGCTGCTTCAATTGAAACTGTAAAATTAGTTGTAAAACCAGTATTAGAATGATTAGTCATTAAGGGAAGATTTAATTTTTTACAGTGCTTATCTGTCAGTGTTAAACAGATTAGTCCACGACCATAGCGCGCCATAAAATTTATATCTTCAGAGCTAATATAAGACGCAGCAATCACTAAATCACCTTCATTTTCACGATCTTCATCGTCCATTAAAATGATCATACGACCATCTTGAATTTCTTTAATAAGTTCCTGGGTAGTATTAAGTGACATAATAAAAAATTCCGATATATTATTTATTTTATTACTAATTTTTCTAGATAGCGTGCTATCAAATCAACCTCGATATTAACTTTAGTTCCAATATTATATTCTGAAATTATCGATCCTGATAATGTATGAGGAATAATATTAATACTGAAGGTATTTTCCTTGGTTCCATTAATAGTAAGACTAACACCGTCAACCGAAATTGATCCCTTTTTGGAAATGTATTTTTCTAATTCTTCAGGAAACTCAATTAGTATAAGAATTGAACGGCCATCATTTCTCATTCCCTTTATAACACCAACGCCATCAACATGCCCAGCAATAAAATGACCATTAACCCTTGAAGAAAAACTCATTGCTTTTTCAAGATTTACTTTAGAATTAGCTCTCATTTCCATAAATGTTGTTAAGCTAAGGGTCTCCCTCGATAAGTCGGAACTAAATGAATCTTTTGTCTTTTCAATAATTGACAAACAAACCCCATTAACAGACATGCTATCGCCGATTTTCACATCATCTAATTTCATTCTTCCAGCCTTAAAGACAATGCGACTATCAGGACCATTCGATTCAATCTTACTAATATTGCCTATTGCCTCAATAATTCCTGTAAACATAAGTATTATTTTTTTATTACCATTGTTAATCTAATGTCTTTTCCAACTTTTCTAATGTCAGAAAATTCATATTCTCTCGCATAATTAATTTCATCTATTTTTTTTAAATTAAACAATGGAAATGATTTGTTACCAAATAATTTTGGCGCCATATATATAACTAACTCATCAACCAATCCTTCATCAATCATAGCGCCAGAAAATTTTGGTCCAGATTCTATTAGAATATCGTTTACCTCGTATTCAGTCGCTAAGTTTCTGCAAACATCATTTAACCAAGTATCTGATTTCATTAAACAGATGATATCAATATCACGATCTCTAAGTTTCTTTTTTTTTGTATCGTTTACTATTTGAGTATAAATAATTGTTCTGCCACCAAGACCAAATATTTTTGCATTTTCTGGAACTCTAAAATTCCTATCTATAATTACTTTTATTGGCTCTTTAAAATCACACCCTAAATCTCGTGGATTTAATAAAGGATTATCTCTAGTAATAGTCTCTACACTAGTTAAGATTGCGCTACTAGTGGCGCGTAAATTATGAGCATCTCTTCTTGCGTCAACAGAAGTAATCCACTGACTATTTCCATTAGCCAATGCAGTAGCTCCGTCTAATGATTGAGCCATTTTACATCGAATATATGGAAGACCTGTTTTCATTCGTTTAATAAAACCAATATTCAATTTCTTTGCTTCCATCTCTAACAATCCTTGTTTAATTTCTATACCTGATTTTTTAAGTTGCTCAATACCAAGCCCTGAAACCTTAGGATTTGGATCAACCATTGAAATAAATAACTTTTTTATTTTTGCATTAATCAATGCATCAGTACATGGGGCTGTTCTACCTTGATAAGAGCAAGGCTCAAGAGTAACGTACATGGTTGCATCAATTGCGCTATCACATGCATTAAGTGCGTTTATTTCTGCATGTGGTTCACCTGCCGTCTTATGCCAACCTTCGGCAATTACACTAGCATTCCTTGTTACGACACAACCAACAAGTGGGTTAGGATTACAAGTATATTTTCCATATTTTGCCAACCGAATCGCATGTGACATAAATTGATAATCTTTTACTGTCCACATCAATTCTCATCACCATCAGTTTGCAGAAGGTCTAGCTGATTTCTTTTCAATTCAGGTGGTAATTCGTGTTCTAAACGCTCTATTTCCTCTAGAAAAGCTCTAACATCCTCAAAACTTCTATAAACAGAAGCAAATCTAACGTAAGCAACTTTATCAAGTTCTTTTAATTCTTCCATAACCCAATTACCAATTCTGATCGACTTTACTTCTCTTTCTCCTATAGCACGAAGATTATTTTTTATATTAGAGATAGCGGATTCTACTCGCTCCATTTCAACGGGACATTTCTCAACAGCACGTAATATTCCAGCTCTAAGTTTTTCTTCATCAAAGGGTTCGCGTCGACTATCAGACTTTATGATACGAGGAAGATTAAGTTCAATCGTTTCGTAAGTGGTAAATCTTCCCTTACAACCTATGCATTCACGGCGGCGGCGAATCTGATCTCCTTCGCCAACCTCACGTGAATCAATAACTTTCGTATCAAGATGACTGCAGAAAGGACATCGCATATTTCAGCCCACTTATTATGATCTTAAATTCTTAATTAGAGATTGAAAAAATACAATCTCACAAGTAATAATCGTAAAAATTAAATTTTATAAATCTTGATTAAATTCATATAAGGGTCTGCCCCTACAAAGCTCGAGAACTTCACCTTTCACACGTTTTATTACAGATGCATCTCCCATATTGTCCATAATATCACAACACCAATTTGCAACTTGTTTAGAATCTGACTCATCAAATCCACGAGTCGTAATTGATGGTGTACCAATACGAATACCACTAGTAACAAAAGGTGACTGAGGATCGTTCGGTACCGCATTTTTGTTGACAGTTATATTGGCAGAACCTAATGCAGCATCTACATCTTTACCTGTTAAACCTTTGTCTACCATGTCAACAAGAAACAAATGATTATCTGTTCCGCCAGACACAATTTTAAGACCGCGTTCAACAAATGTCTCTGCCATAACTTTTGCATTTTTTTTCACTTGCTGAATATAGATCTTAAACTCAGGTTCCATAGCTTCTTTGAAAGCAACAGCCTTTGCAGCAATAATATGCATCAAGGGTCCGCCCTGATAAGATGGAAATACAGTAAAATTCACTTTCTTTTGAATTTCTTCATTGTCCTTACCCATAATTAATCCAGAACGAGGGCCACGAAGAGTTTTATGTGTTGTTGTTGTTGTTATATCAGCAATTTGCACGGGACTTGGGTATTCATCAACAGCAACAAGCCCCGCAATATGTGCAATATCAGATAACATAAGTGCGCCGACTTTATCTGCAATATCCCTAAATCGTTGCCAATCCACTATTCGCGAATATGCAGAAAATCCCGTAATAATAAGTTTGGGCTTAGTTTCAAGTGCTAGCTTCTCAGCCTCATCATAATCAATTTCACCAGTATCGGCATTCAAACCATATTGTACTGCATTATATATACGGCCAGAGACATTAACACTTGCACCGTGAGTTAGATGGCCTCCATGCGCCAAACTCATGCCCATAATAGTATCCCCTGGTTCTAATAAAGCATGGAAAACAGCGCCATTTGCCTGTGAACCAGAATGAGACTGAACATTCGCCCAATCAGCGCCAAATAACTCAATAGCTCTGTCAATTGCAAGTTGCTCAGCAACATCAACAAATTCGCAACCTCCGTAATAACGTTTAGCCGGATACCCTTCGGCATATTTGTTCGTCAATACTGAACCTTGGCATTCCAGAACTCTTGGACTTGCCATATTTTCAGATGCAATTAATTCGATATGTTCTTCTTGACGACGCCTCTCTCCTTCCATAGCATTAAAAAGTTCATCATCAAAACCTTCAACTTTTATATTTTTACTAAACATAAGTTTTCCTCAAATCACTTACTTACATATTTTTAATTTTTAAAGCGAATTATTAAATACCACTATCTTAATTATTCTCAAAGGGTTTTCTTTTTTGAAATTCGCCTCAGTTTACATCACTAGCGCCAAAAGAGGCATGGATATTAACAAAACCTAACATCTATTTCATTTTTCAAAAAGCCCCGAAATATATTTCGCTTATATCAAAAATAAGGACCGATTATTTTAAATTTTATATATGTAAGATATTGAAAAATATATATTTTTTTGCAGTTTATATCAAAAAAATTCTCTTTTTTGAATTTTTATCACCCAAAAAAACCAACTAAAATGAAAATCTATCAATATTATTATACAAAACAAAGGGATAATGTTGTATATATATAGAATAGTCAATAATTTGGTTAATATCTTAAAATTAGACGTATTTTAAAAACTATAAAATCAGTTATATACCCTAAAAAGTTATTTAATCGTGATAAAACAAAAAAATAAGCATCAAAAAACTACATTAATGATCAATCAAAAAATATCTGATGAAAATTACCAAAGAGTGATAAATGATGCAGAGCTCTTATATACCGATACAGAAATAAATAAAACCATTGATAATATTAGTAAAGCAATTACGAAAGAATTAAAAACAAGTAACCCTATAATAATGCCAATAATGATTGGTGGTTTAATACTGGCTGGGCGATTAATTCCAAAATTAAATTTCCCTCTACAAGTAGATTATATCCATGCTACTCGTTATAACGGTAATACTCGTGGCGGCAAATTAAATTGGCTCAAAAAACCTAATAAATCTTTAGTAGATAAAACAATTTTATTAATTGACGATATCCTAGATGAGGGTATTACTCTATCTGAGATAATTAAATACTGTTATTCACAAGGCGCAAAGAAAGTTCTTTCAGCTGTACTTGTTAAGAAAAATATAGAAAATAAAAAACCAGCAGAAAATGTTGACTATTTTGGCTTCATTGTTCCAAATGTATATATATTCGGATATGGAATGGATTATTGCGAATATCATAGAAATGCGCCTGGTATTTATGCGGTTACAAAATCATGAGCATAGCAATTATTGGTGGTAGCGGACTCAGCAAATTACCAGAAGTCAAAATTAATGATGAAATTATTATTGATACTCCATGGGGAAAACCATCAGCCCCGATAATAATTGGTGAAATAAATAAAACCAGCATAATATTTCTACCTCGCCATGGAAATGATCATGCAATTCCTCCCCATAAAATAAATTACCGCGCAAATATATGGGCACTGAATAAAATAAATGCTAGTAAAATAATTAGTGTTAACACTGTTGGCGGGATAACAGAATTGATGAATCCGGAGACTATTATTGTGCCTGATCAAATAATTGACTATACATCTGGCAGAAAAAGTACATTTTATGAAAAAGATCTTGAGGGTGTGAAGCATATTGATTTCACAATGCCATATGCAGAAACGCTACGCGATCAATTAATTAAAGCTGCACAAGCAATCAAACTTAAAATTTTTACCAAAGGAGTCTATGGGGTGACACAGGGGCCAAGACTAGAAACAGCTGCAGAAATTTCAAGACTTGAAAGAGATGGTTGTGATGTTGTTGGTATGACAGGAATGCCTGAAGCGAGCCTTGCTAGGGAACTTGGTTTAGATTATGCCTGTTGCGGGTTAATTGTAAACTGGGCTGCCGGTAAATCTGATATGCCTATTACCATGGAAATAATTGAGAAAAATCTAAAAAATGGACTTAATAATATAAACCTATTAATTGCTGGGGTACTGCGAAATTTTAATTAAGATTCTTCTATACGGCTAACTTGTAGAATTACTCCATACAGTGGATTATCAAAGTAATGTATTTCGTTTAATTTAATTTTACGTGATTCTTTAAGTTGTATAGTTAATTCTTTAAATCTTGAATTAGAAAATTCAACCTCTTTATTAATTATTTTATTATCGTTATATAAATTCTTAAAATAGTAAATATCAAGATCAACATGTAAATAAAAATTACTTCTTATTCTTATTGAACCATCAATAATTTTTTTTGTTTTCGTTAAATCTTCTATAAAATTAGGTTCCTCAGGTATTGCTAAAATCTCTTCTTTCGGGACTTCGCTTTCACTATCATACTTCATATGAATATAACGCGATTGCCTAAGTTTTGTTGCGGGTTGCTGCCATGATAAATGGATTAAAGGCCTATATTCTCTTGATAACTTTAAAACTCTAAAAATACCATGCATCCGATTATTTTTTTCATCCATAATCATATATGGCGCCAATCCTTGATCATGATTCATTTCGTGATTCGGATATAATTCGATCATATCGGGACGAATTTTAGGCTCTCCATTTACCCATTTTTCTTCCCCAAGATCAGGATTTATTCTGTCGAAAATAATAACTTCTACTTGATACCAGGATTCCGCAAAAACATTAAATGATATAAAGGGGAATAATAATATTAGAATATATATAATTTTCTTCATATCGCTATTATGCCGCCTCTTTCAAAACTATTTCATTAAAAAAATACTCTAAAAATACTATCCTAGACACTTTTTTAGTTAATTTCTTATTAATTCTGAGTTTATCTGGACCATCAAATTTATAATCTTTTGGATTAGACTCTATTAATTCAAAAATACATTTTGGATCAATATTTGAATGCTCCCTAAAATATATACACCCTCCTTTTTCTCCAAGATCAATTTTCCGAATACCTAATGTAGATGCTTTGTGTTTTAATTTTGTAATATCAAGCAAATTATTAAGTGCCTCAGGTAAACCGCCAAAACGATCTATCATTTCTTCCTTTAGATCAATTAATTCAGATTCGTGTTTAATACTTGCTATACGCTTGTACATAATTAAACGCATATGCACATCCGGTAAAAAAGTATCTGGTATTAACGCAGGAATATGTAAATCTATTTCAGCCCCATAGTCTAAAGGTTGATCTAAATCTAATTCTTTATTATCTTTCATTGCGCGCACTACTCTGTCAAGTAATTGCATATACAAACTAAAACCAATCTCTTGAATATGGCCGCTTTGACCCTCACCAAGAATTTCTCCTGCGCCTCTTATTTCGAGATCATGAGTCGCAAGTGTAAATCCTATACCCAGTTCCTCCAATGCTTCTATCGCCTTTAGTCGTTTTACTGCGTCAGCAGTCATAGCTTTTTGTTCTGGAACCATTAAATATGCATAAGCGCGATGGTGAGAACGACCTACTCTACCCCTTAATTGATAGAGTTGCGCAAGCCCAAATTTATCTGCGCGATCGATAATAATGGTATTCGCAGTTGGAATATCTATTCCTGTCTCAATAATTGTAGTGCAAACCAACACATTAAAGCGACGATGATAAAAATCTAACATAACTGATTCAAGTTGTTTTTCCGGCATTTGTCCGTGGGCAAATTGCACATGAATTTCAGGCGCGAACCTATTTACTTTTTTAGTGATTTCACCGATTGTTTTAACATTATTATGTAAATAGAAAACTTGGCCCCCTCGTTTTATTTCTCGTAGTATCGCTTCTTTCAGTAAATGATCATTCTTTTCACTAACAAATGTTTTCACAGCAAGCCGTCGTAATGGCGGTGTTGCAATAATAGAAAGTTCGCGTAGGTCCGAAAGAGCCATATTTAATGTTCTTGGTATTGGGGTTGCCGTCAAAGTCAATATATCAATTTCGGCACGTAATGATTTCAATTTCTCTTTCTGTCGTACTCCATAACGATGTTCTTCATCTATAATAATCAAACCAAGATTTTTAAAAACGATATCATCTTGCAACAATCTATGTGTGCCTATAATAATATCAGCTGTACCCTTTCTCATTGATGATAAGGCTAAATCCTGTTCTTTTTTTGCACGAAATCGTGATAATAATTCAATCTCTATTGGCCAATCTGCAAACCGATCAATAAAATTCTGATAGTGTTGTTGAGCTAAAAGAGTCGTTGGTACCAATATACCTACCTGTTTTCCATTCTGAACAGTAATAAAAGCTGCTCGCATTGCGACTTCAGTTTTCCCAAAACCAGCATCGCCGCAGACAAGTCTATCCATAGGTTGATCACTAAGTAAATCATCAATCATTGAATTAATTGTTTCTTGTTGTCCGGGGGTTTCTTCAAATGGAAAATTCTGTATGAAAGAATAATATTCATCTTGATCCAATTTATAAGGCTCCCTTTTTTTAGCAACACGACGAGCGTGTAATTCCAATAGTTCCACAGCAACATCGTAAACTTTCTCAGTAGCTTTACGTTTTGCCCTTTGCCACTGCCCACTCCCTAATCTATAAAGTGGAGCCTTGTCTGGATTCACTCCTGTATAACGAGAAATTAAATCTAATGCTGAGACAGGTACATATAACTTGTCTTTATCAGCATATTCAAGGTGAATAAATTCACCGAGAATGCCGCCTACCTCGATGGTAATCAAGCCACGATAGCGACCAACACCATGCTCTTCATGCACGACAGGTGAGCCCATCCTCAATTCAGTTAAGTTACGAACTATGGCATCAGCATCTAATCTTTGGCGTTTACGTAAACGTCGTTGCATTGCCCGTTCACCGAATAATTGTGCTTCTGTTATAATCGCAATGTTTGGTTTTTTTATAATTAAACCATTCTCGATTGCCATAACTGCTATGGCAAATTTAATATCACTTTGTAGAAAACTATTCCAGTCTTCCATTTCTTTTGGTATTGTTTTCTTTTTAAATAATTCTTTTATTGTTTCGAGTCGACCTTTTGTTTCGGCAGCTATTAAAACACGTCCTTTAAATTCATTTAAAAAATTTTTAATTAATTTAATAGGATCTTTTGAACGTGCATCTATTGGGATACTCGTCGGAATGCTCGAATTATATTCAATGAAATCTGTATTGGAATTCGTTTTTAGATTACTAATATGAATCTGGGTAAATCTTTCTGAAATTTTATTAAAATCATTTATATCAAGAAAAACTTTATTAGATGGCAGGATCGGTCTTTCAGTATTGCGAGATTTCTCTTGATATCGTGATGCAATATCTTCTAAAAATGATTCTGCAACTATACTTACCTCTTCATCAAATATTAATGTGGAATTATCATCTATATAATCAAATAAAGTACTTGTCTCTTTATAAAATAAAGGTAAATAGTATTCTACCCCTGAAGGAGCAAGTGATTGACTTACATCACGATACATTGGACATTGATTTGGATTGCCTTGAAAATATGAACGCCAGTTCTCTCGAAAACGAGCGATATTCTCATCAGCTAATGAAATTTCTCTTGCTGGCAAAATGCGGAGCGAACTAATTGTCTCATTTGAGCGCTGAGTTTCAACATTAAATAAGCGTATGCTGTCAATTTCATTATCAAATAGATCTACTCTAAAGGGTTTACTTTTCCCCATTGGATAAATATCTATTAAGGAACCTCTTATGGCAGCTTCGCCATGTTCTGTAACTTGTGTAACAAAATTGTAACCTTGTTGAGATAATTTATTTTTAAAATCTTCTAAATTAATTTTTTGCCCCATATCTAGTGAAAAAGCATTTTCTAGAAGATGATTTATTGGCAATAGGCGATGCATTAATGTAGTAATTGGTACTACTAAAATACCGCTTGATAGATTGGTTAATTCAAACAAGATTTTTAGGCGTTCTGAAATAATATCCTGATAAGGCGAAAAAATATCATAAGGCAATGTTTCCCAATCAGGAAAATATCTAATTTTATTTATTTTAGAATTTCTTACATAATACTGTAATTCACTAACTAAATTTACGGCAGTTAAAGCATCTGCTGTTATTACTATAATAGGGGTTTTTATTTTTGCCAACATATTGGCAATTGCAAGAGATTTTGCACTACCATATAGTCTGGACCAATGTGTCTTTATTTTATTTTTCTCTGGTAATACTGGAGTCAGAACATTCTGTCTAATTAATGCGGACACAATGAAAAAATTAATCTAGTGAACTTATGCTTTTATTAATTGATTTTAAAATATCGGCTGGTTTAGAAGCGCCCGTTATTGGCCTCCCAATAACAAGATAATTACTACCCGCCTTAATCGCATCATGCGGTGACATTATGCGCTTTTGATCGTCACTATTTAAATCATCTAATCTAATTCCCGGAGTAACCAAACAAAAATCTTTACCTAGTTCATACCTTAATTTACTTGCTTCTATTCCAGAACAAACAACGCCATCCAAACCTGATGATTTCGCCAATTTTGACAATAATAATACCTGATCCTCAATAGATTTAGTTATGCCTAATTCAAGTAGATCGTCAGAGGAAATACTTGTTAATAATGTAACTGCTATAAGTAATGGTGGATTTTTAGATCGTCTTGATTTTGTTAAAGATTCATAAGCTGCTTCCATCATATGTCTTCCCCCAGCAGCATGAATATTTAACATCCAGACATCTAAGTCGGCTGCCACACGGCAAGCATTGGCAACAGTATTGGGAATATCATGATATTTAAGATCTAAAAATATTTCGAAATCTAATGTCCTTAATTTCTCAATTAATTTTGGACCTTCAGCTGTAAACAGCTCTTTGCCTATCTTTATCTTACAGTGTATTGGATCAATTTTGTGACAGAATTCTATTGCTTGTTTGGCATCTGGAAAATCAAGTGAAACAATGACTCGGCTTTTACTCACCAGCTACTCCATAAATAGGTTTAATTGATTCCCATTGTTTACACCCTGGGCATTTCCAATGCAACATTTTTGCATCAAAACCGCAATTGTTACATTTATATATTGACTTCTTCTCAATTAATTTAGCGGTAAGTTTTTTAATAGTGCTGAGACGTTTGTATGTCTCACCTTCAGACTTGCTTAATGTATATTCGATTAATTTATCAACACCCTGAACTGTTGCCCTGTTTCTTAGCTCTTGGAATATAAAATTAATCGCTAAATCTTTATCCTCATGTTCAGCAATTAGTTCAGTCAAAATTAATAATATATTTATATTCCCATATACATTTGCAATTTTTCTTAAATATTCAATAAATTGATCAACATTATCCAGCTCTTTATAACATTCATATAATGGCAATATAATTTCTGTTATATAATTATTATCTTGTAACTCCAATCGTTGGTAAGATTCAATCGCTTGTTCTATTTTTCCCGTAAGTTTGTATATTTTAGCTTCAATTATACTGGCTCTAACGCATTTCGAATTAGCATTCATTGCGTTATGAATTTGTTCTTTTGCACTACTTAATATCCCAGCATCCAATTCATTTTCAGCAACTTCACAAAAAAACTGAGCTATCATAGAGTTTAAATTTTTACCAGAAACAGTTTCAAATTTTTTAGCTATAATAATTGCATTTTCCCAATCCTTCTCTTGTTGATATATCTCCAATAAATTAAAGTATGCTTCATTTTGATATAAATCTAAATCTACTAATTCCAAAAATAGTTTTTCAGCTCTGTCTAATAAACCGGAACGCATATAATCCATACCAAGCTCGAGCAGAGCGTGTGCGCGTTGCCCCTGATTCAAGGTCCGTCGCGCAATTAAATTCTGATGAATTCGTATAGCACGGTCAACCTCACCTCGCCTACGAAACAAATTTCCTAACGCAAGATGTGTTTCTACAGTTTCGTTATCGACTTCAACCATACGAATAAATACTTCAATTGCCTTATCTGGCTGTTCATTTAAAACAAAATTTAGACCTTTGAAATATTCGGGATGGATGTTTTTAGATAGTTTTTTTGTTTCTTGCGCGAATCTACCTATCCACCATCCGGATAATGCGGCAACTGGCAATAATAACCAAAATATATTTAGTTCAAGGTGCATTTCGTATTAGTCCTTCAATGCAGACACGCGAAGACTGTTTATCTCTTCTTCTATATTTTTTAATTTTTTTTCTAACTTATGGTTGTTTTTCTTAATTCTCATAATAATAGGAAAATTGACTAAAATACCAAGCAGTACACCAACGCATATTGCTAAAATAATTACTAAAGAGAAAGATAATTGAATTTCACCAATATAGTAATTCAAGGTAACTAATTGATGATTTTTTAAGTAGAGAGCTAAACCAAATAATAGAATAAAGATAATAAAGATGAATTTAGGTATAAATGTCATATCATCCCCGAAATTTATATTTTTTATAGATGAAAAGAAATTTAATAACTAAGATAAACAGTCTATGTGATGGTGACAAGCACTAATAACGCAAAGTCTAGTGAAAAAAAATAAATGGCTGTAGATACTTCTTCAGTTTGTAATCAGGTTATATTTATTATTTACCTTTTCACGTAGTTCTTTTCCTGGTTTAAAATGAGGTACATATTTTGCTGGTAATGCTACCGGTTCGCCTGATTTCGGATTACGCCCAGATCTTGCAGGGCGAAAATGTAAAGAAAAACTTCCAAATCCCCGGATTTCAATACGTTCGCCGTTTGAGAGAGAGCCTGACATATATTCAAGTATAGTTTTTACAGCCAATTCAATATCTCTATTGGCAAGCTGTGGTTGTTTCTGAGCTAAAACTTCGATCAATTCAGATTTCGTCATCACTGCATCTCAATTATTTTATATACAATATTTCTTTTTTAAAAATACTATTGATACTAACTATTTTCCAATATAATCATATATTTATTAACGATAATAACAATTCAAAAAATGATAAGCAATCCGTTATTTCAAATTTTATTTACTTACTTTCTAAATGCTCCTTTAAAATATCCCCAAGCTTAGAGTTTCCGCTAGCTTCCGGAGCATATTCGTTTACAGTAATCTGCTCATCATCTGACTCTTTAGCCTTAATTGAAAGGTTGATTGTACGTTTCCTACGATCAATTGCGGTAATTTTTACCTCAACCTCATCATCTTCTTTGAAGATTGTTCTAGCGTCTGTTATTTCTTCCTCTAATGAAATCTCGTTTGCTTTTAATAAACCTTCTACCTCTTCTGCAAGATCAACAATAACAAAACCTTGGTCGACTTTTTTAATTATACCTTTAACAATTGAGCCTTTTTGTTTTTCAGAAACGTAACTTGAAAAAGGATCTTGCTCTAATTGTTTTATTCCAAGTGAAATTCGTTCTCGTTCTGAATCTACTGCCAGAACTACTGTTGTAATTTCATCTCCCTTATTAAAATTACGTATAGATATCTCTGTATCATCATTCCATGAAACATCTGACAAATGTACTAAGCCATCGATTCCGCCTTCAAGCCCAATAAATATACCAAAATCGGTAATTGATTTAATTGAGCCTGCGACCCGATCACCTTTGTTATGTGTTGACGAAAATTTTTCCCACGGATTTGGTCCGCACTGTTTAATTCCTAATGAAATGCGACGACGTTCTTGATCAATATCAAGAATCATCACTTCAACTTCCTGCCCAAGGTGTACAAGATTAGACGGATGTACGTTTTTATTAGTCCAATCCATTTCGGATACATGAACAAGTCCTTCAACGCCTTCTTCTAGTTCTACAAAACAACCATAATCAGCGAGACTGGTAATTTTTCCATTTAAACGGGCTCCTTCGGGATATCTGTTAGTTAAATTCAACCAAGGATCATCTCCCATCTGTTTAAGACCAAGAGAGACTCGTCTTTTTTCAGAATCAAACTTCAGAACTTTAACATCAATTTCATCTCCAATATTTACTATTTCGCTAGGATTCTTAACCCGTTTCCACGCCATATCTGTAATATGAAGAAGACCATCGATTCCACCCAAATCTATAAATGCCCCGTAATCAGTCAAATTCTTGACTATCCCCTTAACTAATGCACCTTCTTTTAAAGATTCTAGTAATGCATCAATATCAATAGTGTTTTCAGTTTCAACAACAGCACGCCTTGAAACAACAATATTATTTCGTTGTTGATCGACTTTTATAACTTTAAATTCTATTGGTTTGCCTTCCAAGAACGAAGTATCGCGTATAGGTCTTACGTCAACCAAAGACCCTGGTAAAAATGCACGTACTTTACCAACTTCAACAGTAAAACCTCCCTTTACTCTTTCGGTAATTATTCCTATCACAGTCTTATTATCTTCATGCGCCTTTTCCAGTTCCTCCCAAGCAATCTTCCGTTTTGCTTTTTCACGTGAAAGGCGAGTAACGCCATAACCATCTTCAATAGATTCAAGTGATACATCAACATCATCACCAACGGTAACTTCAAGTTGACCTTCCTCATTAAGAAATTGTTCTACAGGAATAACGCCTTCAGACTTAAGTCCTGCATTTACAACAACAGAATCTGTTTTAACATCGATCACCTTCGCACTAATTATACTGCCCGGGCGCATTTTATTTTCTATTTGGCTTTGTTCAAATAATTCGGCAAAACTATCACTCATGAATGGTAATTCCTGAAACCTGCTTGAAACTTCAGCAAGGCTATTTGTTGTTTAGTTAATCTCAAGTTGATTACTTATCGCAAGTAATCAACCACCTGTCTTGATAAATTAGGTACCCTATCAACGACTAATTTCAAAATCTCTTCCATAACGCCTTTAACATCAAGAGTACTCGTATCGATAACAATTGCATCTTCTGCAGGTTTCAACGGAGAAACGTTACGTGTACTATCTCGTTTATCTCTTTCAGCAATTTCCGTATAAAGGTGGCGGAGATTAACACTAATGCCTCCCTGCTTCAACTGTTTGAATCGCCTTTTAGCTCTTTCTTCAATATTAGCAGTTAGAAATATCTTTAATTTTGCGTTAGGAAATACCACTGTTCCCATATCACGGCCGTCAGCAATTAATCCTGGCTCCTTACAAAATGCCCTTTGTTGTGTAAGTAACGCTTTACGAACTGCGGCTATAGGGGCAATAACTGAGGCTGCTTTTCCGCAAGTTTCGGATCGAATCACATCTGTAACAACTTCACCGTCAAAAAAAACCTCAGCCATACTTTCAATATCATTTATATTAAATTTAACATCTAACTGATCTACTAATTGCACTAATTCATCTTCTCTTTTTATTTGGTTTCTTTCTGCTGCAATTGCGAGAACACGGTAAAGAGCTCCACTATCAAGAAAATTCCATTTCAGAAAATAAGCTAAACGGCTACAAATTGTCCCTTTACCTGTGCCGCTTGGGCCATCAACAGTTATAACTGTTACATTAGACATAATCTATATTAATGCCTAAATGTTTAGCAGTATCGATGAATCCAGGAAAAGATGTTGCTACATTTTTACAGCTATTAATAATAATTGGTGCTTTAGCAATTATACCGGCAATAGAAAAAGCCATCGCAATACGATGATCATCATTGCTATTAATTACTCCGCCGTTATATTGGCCACCCTCGATTATCATACCATCCTCTAAAGCTTTTACTTTTATGCCTAAACTAATAAAACCATCTAGCATTGATTGAATACGATCGCTTTCCTTTACACGTAATTCAGTAGCGCCTGATAATCTCGTTTTACCTTTTGCGCAAGCAGCAGCTACTAAAATAATAGGAAGTTCATCTATTGCAACTGGGACTAATTCCTCGGGTATATCAATTCCAGTTAATTTACTAGTCTTAGCATAAATAGTGGCAACTGGTTCACCAGATTCTAATCGTTCATTCTTAAGCTCTACATCTGCTCCCATTGATTTCATGATTTTTATCATGGCATTACGCGTAGGATTTACCCCAACATTTTCTAAGATTATATTAGAATTGGGTGTTAATATTGCGGCTACAATAAAGTATGCTGCAGAAGAAAAATCGCCCGGAACAATAATTTCACAACCTATTAACCTATCTGCTTTTTTAATGGAAATTTGATTACCTTTTTTTATTACAGAATGAGAAAAATTAGCAAGCATTCGCTCTGTATGGTCTCGTGTTGCCGTATTTTCGATAATTTTCGTAGTTCCCTCCGCATAAAGCCCTGCCAATAATAAACAAGATTTTAATTGTGCGCTAAAAATAGGTAGCTCATATTCAATGGCCTCTATTTTTTGTCCTCCTTCTATTTTTATGGGTAGTGTTCCTAAATCAGTGCAATTAATTTTAGCATTCATTTTTTGTAATGGATTAATAATGCGAGACATTGGTCTTTTCATTAAAGACGCATCCCCGATTAACTGAGAACTGAAATTTTGAGCTGATAATAAACCTGAAAGCAATCTCACAGATGTTCCAGAATTGCCAAAATCTAATGTTGGATTTTCAGCACGTAAACCATGAAGCCCTACACCTTTTACTATAATTATGTCCCTATCATTTTTAATATTAACTCCCATTTTTTGGAAAACCCTAATGGTTGCTAATGTATCTTCTCCTTGTAAAAAATTCTTGATTCTTGATTCGCCATCTGCGATTGCCGCTAAAATGATAGCGCGGTGAGATATTGACTTATCCCCCGGAATATTTGCTTTACCTATAATAGAATTACTTGGTTCAATGCGAAAATTAGTATTGCCTTTTAGACTCATTTTAATATTTATTAATCAGTTGTAATCTCTAGCGGTTTTTTTCTTTATTAAATTTATCTCTTGCTTCTTTAGCTCGCCTGAAAGTTTCCAATAGCTCATTGCTTTCTGATTTTTCGATTGCTACTTTTATCTTATTAATATGTGTAGAAAAAATTTCTAATGCTCGTACCAGTGCTTGTCGATTTGAAAAACATATATCATGCCACATTTCAGGGTTACTAGAGGCAATTCGAGTAAAATCAGCAAATCCTCCTGCTGCATATTTAAAAATCTCATCGCGTTCCTGCATACCAGCAAGACAATCTACTAAAGCGTAAGCAAGCATATGGGGTAAGTGGCTTGTTGCTGCAAGCACTTCATCATGATGCTGAACATCTAAGTTAACAACGTCAGCGCCTGCCGCTTTCCACATTTCAGTAATAAGCTTACATGCCTTTGGGCAAGTTTCTTCTACTGGCGTTAGTATTACGCGATGATTGACAAATAGATCTTCAAGTGAAGCCTCAACTCCATTCTTTTCAGTTCCGGCTATTGGGTGACCTGGAACGAAATTACAAAATTTTTCAAACAACGTCTGTCTAGCAGCTTTAACAATGCCACTCTTAACACTACCAACATCAGTCAGTACAGTATTAGCGGACATTGAATCTGCTATTTTCGGTAACAATTTCTCAGATATAGCTAAAGGCGTCCCTACTACAATAACATCAGATTTTTTTACCGCCTCATGTATATCCAGAGAATAATCATCGATTACACCTAATTGAACTGCTTTTTTTAAAGTTTCCTCGGAACGATTACATCCAGTAACTCGGCCAACAAACTCCGCTTTACGAAGAGCACGAGCCAATGAACCACCAATAAGCCCAACGCCGATGATTGATAAATGATCAATTAACATGAGGTCAAATTATATACATATTCAAACATAGTTATTTCGCCATTATCTTCTCAAGCTCTTTAATAAACTTGATATTTTCGTGTTCTAACCCAATACTAATACGCAGATGATTAGGCATACCATAATCAGATACGGGGCGCACAATAATGCCTACTTCTAATAAAGTCGCATAAATTTGAGTTGCAGGCTTTTCAAAATTTACACATATAAAATTACCTTTTGAAGGTATATATTCCAACCCCATACGATCAAAAGCTTGTGTTAACTGTCTCATTCCCGCTTGATTGAGTTCAACACTATTTTTTATATATTGTGTATCTTGTAATGCAATTTCAGCTGCAACTAGGGCAAGACCATTATTATTAAATGGCTGTCGTACTCGATTCAATAAGTTAGCTGTATCTGAATGAGATATTGAATAACCAATACGTAGGGCTGCCAAGCCATATGCTTTTGAAAAAGTACGAGTAACAATTAGATTATTAAAATCATTTACCCATAAACTACAATCGGGATATTGTTTTTCGCTTCTTGCATATTCAAAATATGCTTCATCGACTAACACAATTACGTGTTCAGAAATTCTCTCAAGTAAATTTCTAAGATTTTGCTTATCAACCCAAGTTCCTGTTGGGTTATTTGGGTTTGCGATAAACATTAAACGAGTACTATCATTAACTGAAGCCAACATTGCGTCCAAATCATGTCCCCAACCATCTGCTGGAATCACTGCATGCTTCGCGCCTACAGCCTGAGTAACTAGAGGATAAACTGCAAAAGAATGCTTCGAATAGATAACTTCATGCTTACTTGTAACAAACGCACGCGTGACCATTTCGAGAATATCATTAGATCCATTACCTAATGTGATGTTGCTAACAGGAACATTATGTTTTTCCGCAAGCTTTTTCTTTAAATTAAAACCATCTCCATCTGGGTAACGTGATAAATCTTTCGTTGTGCTGATTGCTTCTAAAACATTCTTGCTAGGCCCTAAGGGATTTTCATTAGAAGCCAGCTTAATAACTTCGGCAAAGTTGAGCTCTCGTTGTAATTCTTCGATTGATTTTCCTGGGCGATAAGGTTTAAGGCCAGCAACACCTGGTGTAGCGAGTGAAAACAAATCACAAGACATAATACAATCCTATAAAACAGCTCTTGGATATGAGCCTAATAATCTAACCATTGCGGCATGCTCTTCTAGCTCACTTAATGCTTTTTTAACTGACTCATCTTCAGCATGCCCTTCAATATCAACAAAAAAAACGTAATCCCACATTTCACGTCTGGATGGTCTAGATTCGATACGAGTCATACTGACACTATTTTTTGCAAAACAACCTAACATTCTGTGTAGAACACCTGGTTTATTTGCTGCTGAAAAAATCAAAGAAGTCTTGTCATTCCCTGAATTTGGACACATTGTTCTGCCGATAACTAAAAAACGTGTCGTATTATCAGGTTCATCCTCAATATTTGTTGCAAGCTTATTTAATCCATACAATTTACCAGCCGAATCACTAGCAATAGCAGCAGTATGTTTTTTATTACTAGCAATCTGGGCAGCTTCACCATTGCTGGCAACAGGTATACGTTCGGGTTTAAGTAAATATGTATCTAACCAACCACGGCATTGTGCTAAGGATTGTTGATGTGAGTAAATCTGTGTTAATTCGTCAAGCGTTTCATCCTTACTCAATAAATGGTGATGAATTCTTAATTCTACTTCACCACAAACCATTAAACTGGAGTGATTTAACATATCTAATGTGTGGTTAACAATACCTTCAATAGAATTTTCAATAGGTACAACCCCATAATGAGAAGCGTTAGATTCAACTTCTCGAAATACTTGATCAATAGTGGCAAATGCTGTTGTATTAACAGAATGACCAAAATGTTTTAGTGCTGCCGATTGTGTAAATGTTCCTTCTGGCCCTAAATAAGCAATATCTAATACTTGTTCTAATGCCAGGCATGCCGACATAATTTCTCTGAATAATCTCGCCATCTCCTCCTCTGAAAGTGGGCCACTATTATGCTCGATTACCTTTCTTAAAATCTGAGCTTCACGTTCCGGACGATAAAATTCAAAAACCTCTGATGAAGTTGTTTTAACCTTAGCGATTAATTGTGCTAAGCTCGCTCGTTCGCTAATAAGATCAAGCAGTTGCTTGTCCAAGGAATCAATATCGGTTCGTAATTTTTCTAGTTTCTTTTTTTCGCTCATAAGAAATTAATTTTTCTTAAGAAAAAATTATAATATCAAGCATAACTCTTAATTATCACTATATTCAATAATAGGTTCGATACTAGCTAGTTGTTCTAGTTCACTAAGATTCACTAATCTAACGCCTTGGGTATTACGTCCAAATACAGAAATATCTTTCGCTGGTGTTCTAATCAATGTTCCTTGGTCGCTTATCAGCATGATTTCATCATCATTTTCGACAGCAACTGCGCTTACAACTAGGCCATTTCGTTTTGTTACCTGTATTGAGATCACCCCGACTCCACCTCGTGATTTTTGTGGGTAATCCTCAATATCTGTACGTTTACCATAACCGTTTTGGGTGGCAGTTAACACAGTAGTGTCTGCGCCTTTGACAATAATTAGTGAAATAGCATTTTGTCCTTTAGTTAGACGAATACCGCGTACACCCTTAGCTGTTCTACCCATTGACCGAACATGAGACTCAGGAAATCGAACAACCTTGCCAGCATCACTAAATAACATAATGTCACGCTTACCATCTGTCAGCTCGACGCCAATAAGCTTATTTCCGCCCACAAGTTCGATTGCACGGATACCGCTCGGTCTTGGGCGTGAAAATTCAATCAGCGAGGTTTTTTTAACAGTTCCATCGGCAGTTGCCATAAATACAAACATATCCTCGACATAATCTCTTATTGATAACACCGCATTAATTTGCTCACCTTCTTCTAATGGTAACAAATTAATTATGGGTTTACCGCGAGCCGTACGGCTAGCTTGTGGTAGATCATATACTTTCAACCAGTAAAGTTTACCTCGACTTGAAAAACATAATAATGTGTCGTGTGTACTCGCAATAAATAATTTATCAATAAAATCCTGATCTTTAACAGAAGTTGCTGTTTTACCTCTTCCTCCTCGACGTTGAGACCGGTAAGTATTGATCGGCTGTGATTTTGCATAACCCGCATGAGATAATGTAACAACAACATCTTCTTCTGTAATTAAATCTTCCATACTTAAATCTTTTTGTGTTTGAATGATCTCAGTTCTACGTTCATCGCCATAGCGATCTTGTATGTCACTTAATTCATCGCGTATAACTTTCATTAATCTTTCAGGTCTTGAAAGAATATCTAGTAAATCAGAAATTGTTTTTAACAAATTACTATACTCTTTAAGAATCTTATTTTTCTCAAGACCAGTTAATTTTTGTAAGCGTAATTCAAGAATTGCCTGGGCTTGCTCAGGAGATAATCGATATCCATCATCATGTAGCCCAAATTCATGCTGCAAATTATCAGGTCTTGAAATCTCTGAGCCGGCATCTTTTACCATTTCAACAACAGCACTTGATTCCCATATACCTTTAAGTAATTCCACTTTTGCATCTGCTGGGCTAGCTGATTTTTTAAGTAGTGCAATGACGGGATCAATATTTGCTAAAGCAACCGCCAAACCCTCTAAGATATGTGCACGAGCACGAGCCTTACGTAACTCAAAAATAGTTCTTCTTGTAACAATCTCACGGCGATGGCTAATAAAAGCTTCAAGTAATTGTTTTAAATTTAAATTTGCTTGTGGTTTATTATCGACTAGGGCTACAGTGTTAACACTAAAAGCCGATTGCATTTGAGTAAATTTATATAGATTATTTAATATAACCTCGGCAACCTCGTTACGACGTAACTCAACTACAACTCGCATACCGTCTCTATCTGATTCATCACGTAGTTCACGTATTCCTGTAACTTTTTTATCTTTCACCAACTCAGCAATTTTTTCTAGTAATCGCGCCTTATTAACTTGATACGGAAGTTCAGTAATGACAATTTTATTTCCGGAATCGTGCTCTTCAATTTTACTTCTAGCACGTACCTCGATACGGCCGCGTCCTGTTTCATAAGCATCTTTAATTCCCGATGAACCATTAATTATTCCTGCTGTTGGAAAATCAGGTCCCGGAATATGCTTCATTAAATCCGAAATTTCGATCTCCGGTGTTTCAATTAAAGCTATGCATGCATTTATAACTTCCGATAAATTATGCGGCGGTATATTGGTTGCCATACCAACAGCAATACCACTTGAACCATTAATAAGTAGATTTGGAATGCGCGTCGGTAAAACAACCGGCTCATGTTCAGAGCCATCATAATTTGCTACAAATTCTACCGTTTCTTTATCAATATCTTCTAATATCTCATGGGCAATTCGTGACATCCGAACTTCGGTATATCTCATAGCTGCTGGTGCATCACCATCAACAGAACCAAAATTACCTTGCCCATCTACAAGCATATATCTAAGAGAAAATGGTTGTGCCATTCGCACAATCGTATCGTAAACAGCAGTATCTCCATGAGGATGGTATTTACCAATAACATCACCAACAACACGTGCTGATTTTTTGTAAGCCTTATTCCAATCGTTACCCATTTCCTTCATGGCAAATAAAACTCTTCGATGGACAGGCTTAAGACCATCTCGGACATCAGGTAACGCGCGGCCGACGATAACGCTCATGGCGTATTCCATGTAGGATTGCCGCATTTCGTCTTCTATATTGATAGGAGAAAGTGCTTTTGCGAAATCAGATTCTGGCATAGATCATTTACTGAAAAGAGAACAAAAATCCTTATTTTTTAGTGATTTTTTAGTGATTCTAAAGAGATAAATTTTACCATAATATGGCTCTTTCCCCTACTAAATTCTTAGATTTAACTAACTGATTTTAAAATAAGTTTAACCAAAAATTGCATGCATTTTTTTAGCGTTGGGTTCATGGATAATACCTTTTTCAGTAACGATATAATCAATCAACGATGCAGGGGTAATGTCGAAAGCCGGATTTAGAATTTCAGTTTGATTTAAACTGGATTGGGTCTCTTGAAAATACATTACTTCCTCTGCTGGGCGGTTTTCAATAGGTATCTTTTTCCCTGAATTTATTTTCATATCAATTGTGGATGAAGGTGCCACTACCATAACTTTTACATTGTGATATTTTGCCGATACTACATGTGAATAAGTCCCTATCTTATTAGCAATGTCGCCATTAGCTGTAATGCGATCAGAACCAACAATTAACCAAGAAATCTTTTTTGTCTGCATCAAATTAGATACAGCTGAGTCAATTAACAAACTTACAGGAATGTTATCCTGTTTTAATTCCCAGCTTGTTAGCCGAGCGCCTTGAAGCCATGGTCGGGTTTCGGAAGCATAGACTTTCTTAAGTAATCCTTTTTGGTAAGCTGTTCTTATCACTCCTAAAGCTGTGCCATATCCGCCTGTTGCTAAAGCGCCTGCATTGCAATGAGTTATAACTTCGCTATCCGGATCAATTAATTCTGCCCCAAGACGACCCATCTCATGATTAGCAGCAATATCATCATTGTGTATTTTAATCGCAAGGTCTAGTAGTTGGGTTTCAGGATCACCGTCAATCATATTAAATTGCTTACGCATCTTAGAAATCGCCCATTTTAAATTAATGGCAGTTGGCCTAGCTGCAACAAGTACTCGAAGAATCTCTTCAATATCTTCACGCCAATTATCAGGAGAATTTTGATAAGCAGAATTTGCGGCAAGCACAACAGCATATGCTGCAGTAATCCCAATTGCAGGAGCGCCCCGAACTACCATTTCTTTAATTGCATTAGCAACATCAAGCGCTGAACTATAATCAAGATAAACCACTTCATTTGGTAATTTTCTCTGATCTAACAACTTCAACACTCCTGCATTCCATTTAACTGCAGTAAATGTTTCGATTTGCGGCTCTGATTCTTTGTTTTTCAATGGTGCTTTTTATAATTAATGGATTATCATAAGTATTTAAGAATAATTAAATAATAATGTCAAAATGAAGATTGATACCTTAATACATGCTAGATGGATTATACCTGTTGAGCCAGAAAATACCGTCTATGAAAACTATGCTCTTGCTATTAAAAACGACAAAATAATAGCATTACTAAGCTCTGATGACGCTAGAAAAAAATTTACGTCAACAGAAGAATTAGTTCTAGAACATCATGCTTTAATTCCTGGTCTAATTAATGCTCATACGCATGCTGCAATGTCGCTATTTCGAGGTATAGCCAATGACTTACCATTAATGGATTGGTTAAATAATCATATATGGCCTGCTGAAAAAAAATGGATTGATCCTCAATTCGTCAAGGATGGAACTAAACTTGCGATCGCAGAAATGCTCCGTAGTGGAACAACTTGTTTCAATGATATGTACTTCTTTCCAGATAGCACTGCTGAAATTTGTGCAGGCGTTGGAATGCGCGCTATGATTGGTTTGATTATAATTGATCTTCCTACTTTATGGGCAAACAGTAGCGACGAATATTTAGCTAAGGGTGAATACGTCCATGATTCTTTTAGGCATAATCCGCTTATCAGTACCGCATTTGCGCCTCATGCACCCTACACTGTCTCTGATGACTCATTAAAACGAATAGCGGTACTTGCTGAAGAACTTGATATTCAAATTCATATGCATATTCATGAAACTAGTGATGAGATAAACCAAAGCATCAATCAATATGGAAAACGTCCACTTGATCGTCTATCAGAATTAGGATTATTAAGTTCGCGCTTAATCGCTGTACATATGACACAGTTAGAAAAGAATGAAATTGCTAAAGTAAGAAAACTTGGAGTTAGTATAGTTCACTGCCCAGAATCTAACTTAAAACTGGCAAGTGGTTTCTGTCCGGTTGGGGAATTACATGATAATAATATTAATGTTTGTATTGGAACGGATGGCGCAGCAAGTAATAATGACTTAGATATGCTTGGTGAAATGCGCACAGCAACATTACTAGCTAAAGGTATTGCTAATGACTCTACTTGTAGTGATGTACACAAGACCTTGAAGATGGCCACGCTTAATGGCGCCAAAGCACTAGGTTTAAGTGAGTCTATTGGCTCACTAAAAAAAGGGAAGCAAGCTGATATTGTAGCCCTAAATCTAAATCAATTAGAGACTACCCCGCTTTACGAACCTCTCTCCCAAATTATTTATGCGAGTGATCGTCAACAAGTAAGTGACGTATGGATCGCTGGAAAAAGATTACTAAAAGATAAAAAATTAATAACTCTAAACTCCGAGGAGTTAATAGAAAATGCTAAGTTATGGCAGGAAAAAATAAAAAATAATTATTCTAAAAATTAGTTTTATTTCAAAAGGAAAACTATCTAAATGTACTTTCAATAAGTGTATTGGAATATCTAATTTTTTCAGCAAGACTATTAGCAATAATATATCTTAATTTTTCGATAATAATTGGCTGCTTCTCTTGCAGATCATCAATATCATGCTTATTCCAAATTAATAACTTCACTTTTTCTTCTGGGCCTGTAAGAACATCTGCTGAAGTCACCTCCCCACGTAAAAAACTCATCTCACCTAACCAAACCCTCTTTGTTAATCTAATCATCTTTCCTTTCTGAAGCCGTATAATTGGTGCGCCCTCAAGAACAAACAACAGATTTTCAAAAGCTTGATTAGCTACTATTAACTCTCCGGTACGCTCCTCTTCACCTGCCCGTTTATATAACAGTTTAAACTCCTTAGGTGATAAAAGATGAAATTCACTTTGGTAAAGATTATGTAATTCTTTTGGTAGATAACGAATCGAATTCTCATAAAAATACTGAGTTATTTTTAATCCATTAATGAGACTATTAGTAATACTAAGAATTAATATGGCTGTCATACCTGGCTGATCAAGCCCGGTATATAGTGCTAAGAAAAAATAACCAATCTGAACTATAATAAGTGCTACGCGAATAAAGATTATTGATGAAGATAGATAACAGATTGTAATCGTCGTTGACAATACAAGCATTGCTATATCTGTAAAACTCATAATTTTTATTGCTCCAAGTAACGCCCTTAATTACTTAATTTTAATATAATTTACTTAGAAAATATTAGAGTACCCATTCCACCTATTTACAATCTCGCAGAATAGAATTGCAGTTTGTTCTGCATCATAACGTGCTGAATGTGCCTCCTTTTCGTTCCAGTCTAAACCAGCAGCTATTGCTGCGCGTGATAACACTGTTTGACCATAAGCAAGACCAGCTAATGTTGCTGTATCAAAAGTACTAAATGGGTGAAAAGGATTGCGTTTAATATTATTTCTTTCTACACAAGCATTCAAAAAACTTAGGTCAAATGACGCATTATGTCCGACGAGTATAGCTCGGGTACATTCACTATCTTTTGTCTTTTTTCTTATTGTGCGAAATATTTCATTAAAAGCATCAGTTTCGCTAACTGCGATCTGCTTACGAAATGGGTGTTCGGGGTCAATGCCAGTAAATTCCAGTGACGCGATGTCAAGATTAGCGCCTTCAAATGGCTTAATATATTTAGCTATAATTTCATCAATACACCAGTGATTTTCCATATTAAGGGTTAATGTTACAGCGGCAATCTCTAATAAAGCATCTTTTGATGCATCAAATCCAGCTGTTTCTATATCAATTATAACAGGGAAAAAACCACGAAATCGTTTTGCAATAGTTTTCTTCGTATTACTCATTTTAATTAAAACTTAACTTGCCATGAGCAAGCATTGCCAGCACATAAAGGAACTAATTTATCATCGCCAAAAGGTATCGCCTCTGGAATACGTGTTTCTTTTTTTACTAATGTAGTTTTTTCATGATTGCGATTAAGTCCATAAAAATCTGCCCCAAAAAAACTTGTAAATGGTTCAACTTTGTCTAATTTATTTTGGTTATCAAAAATTTCAACATAAAGTTCTAGAGCATTATAGGCGGAAAAAATACCTGCACATCCGCAGCCACTTTCCTTTTTTGAGCGCGAATGTGGTGCACTATCTGTTCCCAGAAAAAATTTAGAATTTCCACTAGTCGCGGCATCTAAAACTGCCAAACGATCATCCTCTTCTTTAAGTACAGGTAAACAATAATTATGTGGCTGGAATGATTCATTAAATAAATCATTTCGATTTAAAAGTATGTGTTGCGGGGTAATTGTTGCGGCAACATTACTACTTGCATTTAAAACAAAATCAACAGCTGCCTTAGTAGTAATATGTTCAAATACTATCTTCAATTCACAAAAGTCATCAACTAATGGTTCTAAGACTTTCTCAATGAATACCTTTTCTCTATCAAAAATATTAACTTCTGAATCAGCAACCTCTCCATGTATCAATAGAGGTAATTTGTTCTTCATCATTGCTTCTAAAACCGAATAAATTTTTTTAATATCTGTAACTCCACAATCAGAGTTTGTTGTTGCTCCTGCTGGATAATACTTTAGAGCCTTAATTGATTCCGTTTGTGCGGCAATATTTATTACATCAGGTAGCATATTATCAGTTAGATATAAAGTCATTAAAGGCTCAAAATTATATTTTTTATCGACGCTATCTAGAATACGTTCACGATAAGATAATGCCATATCTACGGTTGTAATCGCCGGTCTTAGATTTGGCATCACAATCGCTCTTGAAAATTGTGCTGCACTATAATTAACTATACTAGCCATAGCTGCTCCATCACGAAGATGAAGATGAAAGTCATCGGGCTTTGTTATGGTTAATGTCTGCATAAATTTGGAGAATTCATTAAATTTTCTTAAATAAAAGGTATCATATGCACCGTTATTTGTCCGCGACTATGTTTTTTTATTTAAAATATTACTAATATGCTCGAAAAAATATTAAATAGGGGTAACTATGAAATACAATAAACTTGGGCAAACAGGCATTGAAGTGAGTCAAATTTGCCTAGGAACTATGACTTGGGGAGAGCAAAATACTGAGAAAGAAGCGCATGAGCAATTAGATTATGCCATCGAAACTGGTATCAATTTTATTGACGTCGCGGAAATGTATCCCGTCCCGCCACGTGAGGAAACTTATGGGCTTACTGAATCCTATGTTGGTAATTGGTTAAGCAAAAGAAAGGGCCGCGATAAAATAATACTTGCAACAAAAGTCAGTGCCAAAGCTGAATGGCTACCATATATTCGTAATGGTCAGATAAAACTAGATAAAAAAAACATTGTACAAGCCTTAGATGATTCACTAAAACGCCTTAATACAGACTATATTGATCTTTATCAGATGCATTGGCCTGACCGTGATACCAATTTTTTTGGAAAATTAGCCTATTATCATGTGCCAGACAAAGATGGTGTGCCTATAGCTGAGACTCTAGCTGTACTTGTTGAACTCGTAGAGCAAGGAAAAATTCGAACAATTGGTATATCAAATGAAACCCCCTGGGGTTGTGCTGAGTACTTACGTGTATCAAGAAAAGAAGGGGTACCTAGAATTGTAAGTATTCAAAATCCATACAATTTATTAAATCGTACTTTTGAAATCGGTCTTTCAGAATTTTCACATCGTGAACAAATTAGCCTTCTCGCCTATTCTCCACTAGCATTTGGTGCGCTAAGTGGCAAATACTTGAATAATCAAAAACCTGAAGGTGCGCGTCTAACGCTTTTCGAGCGGTTCGACCGCTACCTTAACCCGAAGGCACAAAAAGCAACCGAATCTTATGTCAACCTTGCTAAGGAAAATGGTTTAGATCCGTCACAAATGGCACTATCTTATGTTTCTAGCCGACCATTCTTAACCAGTAATATTATTGGGGCAACATCGATGGAACAATTAAAAACTGATATTGAAAGTATAAATATTGAACTTTCGAAAGAGATCATTAATCAAATCGAATGTATACACGAAAAAAATCCAAATCCCGCACCGTAAACGCAGTTTCTGAGATTCTATCTGCGTCAATACATGTATAATTAACAAGAAATCAAACAAATCAGGTGATTATGGAACTATCAGCGCTTACAGCAATCTCGCCAGTTGATGGTCGATACCAAAATAAAACTGATGTCCTAAGGCCTATATTCAGTGAATACGGATTATTTCGATTCCGTGTGCTTGTTGAAATAGAATGGCTGAAGAAACTCTCAAAAAATTCTAATATAAAAGAAATTGGGTCTTTTTCCACTAGCTCAGTTTCGCTACTTGATAGTATAAAAAATAATTTTTCTATCGATGATGCTAAACAAATAAAAAAAATAGAAAAAATAACAAATCACGATATAAAAGCTGTTGAATATTTTATTCGTGAAAAAATACAATCAGATCCTAAATTAAAGAATGTAAGTCAATTTATACATTTTGCGTGCACATCTGAAGATATTAATAATCTAAGTTATGCATTAATATTAAAAGATACACGTGAAAATATATTGCTTCCAAAACTACAAAAGCTAATCATAATTTTACAAGAAATGTCTGATAGTTACGCATCCATCCCAATGCTATCCAGGACGCATGGTCAAACCGCATCGCCAACGACTTTAGGTAAAGAAATGGCAATTTATGTGTATCGTACATTAAGACAAATGAAGCAGTTTGAAAATATTGAATTACTAGGGAAACTAAATGGAGCTGTTGGAAACTTTAATGCTCATTTTGCTTCCTATCCTGATATTAACTGGATGTCACTATCAAAAGAATTTATTGAAGAGCTTGGGCTTACCTGGAATCCATATACTACACAAATAGAGTCACATGACTATATGGCCGAATATTTTCATACTCTAGCCCGCACAAATACGATTCTAATCGATCTCTGTCGTGATTTATGGGGTTACATTTCGCTTAATTATTTCAACCTAAAACCAATTAAAGGAGAAGTAGGATCTTCAACGATGCCTCACAAAGTTAATCCAATTGACTTTGAAAACGCAGAAGGTAATTTTGGGGTAGCTCACAGCATATTTGAGCATCTCGCTATGAAACTACCCATATCACGCTGGCAAAGAGACCTGTCAGATTCGACTGTCCTAAGAAATGCGGGTGTTGGAATAGCACATACAATTATCGCCCTCGATTCAACTGTAGCTGGTTTATCTAAAATTGATATTAATAAAGATGTAATACATGAGGAATTAGAAGACTCTTGGGAAGTCCTAACAGAACCAATTCAAACTGTAATGCGTCGCTATAATATAGATAACGCCTATGAAAAATTAAAAGAATTATCTCGCGGACAAAAAATTAATAAAGAAATCCTGCATAATTTTATTGAGCAACTTGATATACCTAATGATGCTAAATCAAGATTAAAAGAATTAAATCCAAGTAATTACTTAGGTAATGCTGAAATTCAAGCAAAATCAATAAAAAAATAAATAGATAATCTGGAAATAATAAATATGCATGATCTTTCTAAATTTAGATTGGGCAGATCTCCTGATGAAATACTAACTATAGAAACTAGGCAGGAAACCATTAATTCAGCACTAGAACTTACAAAACAATCAACACATAAACTCACAATTTTTTCTAAAGACCTTGAGCCTTGTGTTTATAACCAACCGGATTTTCTAGAAGCTCTAAAAAATTTAGCACTTATTGGGCGTCATGTTCAAATTCGTATCTTAGTTTCGAAGATTGAGTCTATTATAAGTGTGGGGCATGGACTACTAAATTTAGCATCAAGACTACCTAGCTATATTGAATTACGTAAGATTTCACTGGAATATAAAAACTTCAACAAAGCAATTCTTATTGCAGATGAAATTGGTTATCTCTATCGTGAAAATGCTGGCCGCTATGAGGGTAATATTAATTTTAATAGCAGGCGGGAATGCAAAAACTACTTAGATACATTCCAAGAGATGTGGGAAACAGCATTACCTGATAAAAATTTACGTAAAATACATTTATGAAAATCTCAACCTTAATTATCCTTTTTTTACTTGTAATAAGTACCTCTCTATCCTTCGCTGAATCAATGAAAATTGAAATTATTCCCATGAAAAACCGAATGGTCGAGGAAGTTATTCCGATTATTAAACCGCTTATTGTAAAAGGAGGTACGGTAACTGGAATGAACAATCAATTAATAGTCAAAACAACACTTTCTAATATTCGACTAATAAAATCTATTCTTATACAAATAGATAATGCTCCGCGTAAATTACTGATTAGTGTGACAAGAAATAATAATAATAAATTTAATAATGAAGAAGGAGGATTCTCGATAAAATATGATTCGAAGAATATTAATATCACATCTCCCGACACAGGTGAAAAGGGCATTGTAGTGCAAAATAAAAATGATAAAGGAGATGTGATTCGTTATAGAAAATCACATGAAGAAACTGAGAGCCAAGAAAATAATATTTTCTACGTCAATACGCTTGAGGGAAATCCTGCTTTTATTAATACAGGTCAACTAATACCTATTAGAAACCAAACGACTGTTGTTACATCTGGAGCGGTTGTTGTTCAGGATAATATTGAACATCGTAATGTTAGTTCGGGTTTTTATATTACACCAAAACTACGAGGTGATAATGTAGTGCTTACAGTTTCTCCTCGCTTTGCGCAACTTAACCAAAACGAAAAGAATACTATAAATGTCCAAAATATCGATACTACAGTGCACGGTAAACTTGGTGAGTGGATATCGATAGGTGGAATTGACCGAAGTCTTAGAGCCTCAGACAAAAGAAACCTCATTAATAAGGAACAATATAATGAAGAAAAAAGTAGTATTTTGATTAAAGTTGATGAGATTAAATAAAAAAATAGTTTTCGCGTGAGGCTGAAAGAACTGATAAAATAATGCTCTTCCTTTATTCAAGAAAAGAAAAAATAAATGTTGATACTGCAAGGTTGTAATGCACTATCTAAATTTCGTGTTAATAAATTACTTTCAACAGTACAAGCTTACATACCCGAAATAATTTCACTCCAAACATGCTTTATTCACTTTGTGAATGAAAATAAGCCTCTAAATGAAGATGAACAAGCGCAGCTTGAGGTATTATTAAATTCTAGAATAGATGGTGATGTTTCAAAAAACCACAATCAATTAATTGTCATTCCCAGGCCAGGAACAATTTCTCCATGGTCAAGCAAAGCAAGTAATATTATCCATAATTCTGGTTTAAATAAAATAATACGTGTCGAACGTGGAATAATTTATGTATTCGATATATCTAATGGAGAAAATTTAACAAGCGAAAAAATTAAAAAGATAGCTCATTTTCTTCATGACAGAATGACCGAAATTATTATTGAAAAAAAGAATAAAGCAGAAGAATTATTCTTAACAACTACACCAACTCCACTAGAAAATATTGATGTTTTAAACAAAGGTATAGATGAGCTGAAAAAAGCAAACTTAAATATGGGTTTAGCTTTATCAGAAGATGAAATATCTTTTTTATTCTTTGCTTTTGAAAAATTAAAAAGAAATCCAACCGATGTAGAGCTAATGATGTTTGCGCAAGCCAACTCAGAGCATTGTCGTCATAAAATTTTTAATGCTAAATGGATAATAGATAATATTGAAAAAGAAAACTCTCTGTTTTCTATGATTCGTCAGACATATAATGAAAATTCAAAAAATATTCTTTCTGCTTATCATGATAATGCCGCTGTAATGAAAGGTTTTTCTGGTTTACGATTTTTTGTAGATCCCAATAAACACGAATATCAGTATAAAAACGAAGCTATTCACTTGCTCATGAAAGTTGAGACGCATAATCATCCGACTGCAATTTCACCTTACTCTGGTGCTGCAACCGGTTCGGGAGGTGAAATACGAGATGAAGCCGCAACGGGGCAAGGAGCCAAACCAAAAGCTGGTCTAACTGGTTTTGCTGTTTCAAATCTAAATATTACAGGTTACGAACAACCCTGGGAAAAAGATAACGGAAAACCCGAACGTATTGTTTCTGCGCTCGATATTATGATTCAGGGTCCAATTGGAGCCGCATCTTATAATAACGAATTTGGTCGTCCTGCTCTTTGCGGTTTTTTTCGCACCTATGAGCAACGTGAATCTAGTTCTCTTGTCTATGGCTATCACAAACCTATTATGCTTGCTGGTGGATATGGAATGATTTGTGAGTCTCATGTTAAAAAACAAATTATACCAAATGGGGCAAAATTAATTGTACTAGGGGGACCAGCTATGTTGATTGGTCTTGGTGGTGGTGCTGCTTCATCAATGGCTTCAGGAATCAGCGATGCTTCACTTGATTTTGCTTCAGTTCAACGAGGTAACGCAGAAATGCAACGTCGTTGCCAAGAAGTAATTGATGGATGTTGGTCACTTGGCAATAACAATCCAATTCTTAGTATTCATGATGTTGGTGCGGGAGGCCTTTCAAATGCTATGCCAGAACTGGTTAGTGCAAGTAGTCGTGGCGCAAAACTAAAACTTCGTGAAATACCTAATGATGAATTAAGTATGTCGCCAATGGGTATTTGGTGTAATGAATCTCAAGAACGTTATGTATTAGCGATTACTACTGAAAAAATTGAACAATTTGAACAACTTTGTAAACGAGAACGTGCGCCATATGCGATTATTGGTGATGCTACAAAAAATCAGGAATTAATTCTAGACGATTCATATTTTGATAATCAGGCAATTAATATTCCAATGTCCATACTGCTTGGTGAAATGCCAAAAACAACACAAAATGTTGTTAGTAGATCTGTTTCGCATAAAAATTTTGAAATATCATCATTAAAAATAAAAGAGGTAATTAATCGCATCCTTCGATTACCAGCAGTTGCTAGCAAAAGTTTCTTAATTACAATTGGTGATCGCTCTATCTCTGGTTTGGTTGTTCGTGATCAGATGGTAGGCCCTTGGCAAGTACCTGTTGCTGATTGTGCTATTACCAGCTCGTCATATTACGACTATGTTGGAGAGGCAATGGCAATTGGTGAACGTAGTCCTATTGCCATAATTGATGCCCCTGCTTCAGGCCGAATGGCGTTATCAGAGGCTATCTTAAATATAACGGCAGCGCGCATTCTCAAAATTGAAGATATTAGTCTTTCTGCAAACTGGATGGCGGCATGTGGTGAACCTGGAGAAGATGTAAAATTATATAATACCGTGTCGGCTATCAGCGAGTTATGTAAAGAATTAGGTATCTGTATTCCCGTCGGAAAAGATTCTCTTTCAATGAGCACTGTATGGTCAGATGAGCAAAAACAAAAAAAAGTAGTAGCGCCTTTATCATTAAACATATCCGCGTTCGCAAAAGTAATCGATGTTAGGCAATCATTGACACCGCAATTACTAAAAGATGAAAGTTCAGTATTACTATTTATAGATTTGGCCAATGGTAAAAAACGGCTTGGTGGATCAGCTTTGTGCCAAGTATATGGAAACACAGGTAGTGAAGCTCCGAATCTAGAAGATACAAAAATATTAACTGGATTCTTTCAGTCACTACAGATTCTCAATGAATCAAGTTTAATAAATGCCTACCACGACCGCTCCGATGGTGGTCTCTTTATTACTTTATGTGAAATGGCATTTGCAGGGCATACCGGAATTAATATCGATCTTAATTTATCTGGAGATTTAATTGAGAACTTATTTAATGAAGAATTAGGGGTGATTATACAAATAAACAAAAGTAATGAGGAACATGTAAAAAGAACATTTGTACAATCGGGTATAAATGAAAAAATGATCCACACTATAGGATCAATAAATAAAGATTATAAATTTAATCTAAAATTTAATGGTAAAAAAATATTGAACGCTTCGATAGCTGAATTCCATAAAAAATGGACAGAAACAAGCTACCAAATACAAGCACTCAGAGACAATCCTGAATGCGCTAAACAAGAGTACGAAAATATTACTAATAAAAATGATTCCGGAATTTCTATTAGTACAACTTTTAGGCTTGAAAAAAATACAATATCTATAAACAAAGGTGTCAATCCAAAAATAGCTGTACTTAGAGAACAAGGAGTAAATGGACAGCTTGAAATGGCTGCTGCTTTTGATCGTGTCGGATTTGATTGTATTGATGTTCACATGCAAGATTTGATAGATAATCAAATAAAACTTAATTCATTTAATGCTCTAGTTGCTTGCGGAGGTTTCTCCTATGGTGATGTTCTTGGCGCAGGTGGTGGCTGGGCAAAAACCATTCTATATAACGATGAACTCAGAAAAATGTTTGAAGATTTCTTTAACCGCAAAGACACATTTGGGCTCGGGGTATGTAATGGCTGTCAAATGATGTCTCAACTCCGTAATTTGGTGCCTGGCGCATCTTCATGGCCCGACTTTGTAAAAAATTACTCAGAACAATTTGAAGCTAGACTCGTAATGGTAGAAGTGATGGACTCTCCTTCTGTATTTTTCAAAGACATGGCTGGCTCTCAAATCCCAATTGTAGTCGCTCATGGAGAGGGGCGTATTCTGAAAGCGCCTATGAAAGAACACTCGTATGCGGTTATGCGTTACATTGATAATAGGGGAAATATGACCGAAAAATACCCACATAACCCTAATGGATCGAAATATGGACTTACTGCTTTTACCAATAAAGATGGACGTTTTACAATAATGATGCCGCATCCAGAGCGCGTTTTTTTAACTAAACAATTCTCTTGGTTTCCACAAGAATGGAAAAATGAATATAGTCCTTGGATAAAATTATTTCTGAATGCAAGAGAATGGCTAAATTAATAAAATGAATAAATCATCAAAAATTTCAGATAAAGATAAAAAATTATTTCGAGATACAATAGGTGATATCGAGAGAATCAAGGATAACAATATTATTATCGATAAACCTAAATCATCATCTTATCCCAAAAGAAATAAAGAAAATGAGCTCGATTTTAGCCATACAATAAATGAGAGCGGACTGAATGAAGACTTAGTCGATGGCAATGATGAAATAAAATTTTGCAGCGCCGGTGATAGTGACTCAAAATTTAAACGACTGCGCCAAGGGAAATACAAAATTGAAGATGAATTAGATTTACATGGCATGAAAATAGAGGAAGCAAGAAAGGAGTTAGCTATGTTTCTTGAGCAATGTAAACATCGAGCAATATTTTGCGTTCTAATTATTCATGGAAAAGGATACGGATCAAAAAACAAATCTCCCGTTATTAAAAATAAACTAAACCAATGGCTAAGACATCATGATATGGTTTGGGGGTTTTGCTCAGCACAACCAAGTGATGGAGGCACTGGAGCAATATACCTTTGTTTTAAAAGCAGTTAAAGTAACCAAAACTAATTAAGCAGAGCATAACAAAACAACGGCATGTGCAGCAATACCTTCACAGCGACCAATAAACCCCATACCTTCGGTTGTTGTTGCTTTGATATTGATAAGTGAAGCCTTACTATTTAAATCGTTCGCAAGATTTTCTTTCATTGCTGAAATATAATCAGCCATCTTCGGCTCTTGTGCCAAAATACTGATATCTGCATTACCTACGGTATAGTTATTCTCTTTCATTAAATTGCAAGTTTGCTTTAACAGAACCCGACTATTGATATCTTTTAATTTCATATCGGTATCTGGAAAATGCACGCCAATATCCCCCAAACCCATAGCACCGAATAACGCATCACATAATGCATGTATAACCACATCAGCATCCGAATGGCCATCAAGACCTTTTGAATAAGGAATAGTTACGCCACCCAGAATTAAAGGTCTGCCCTCTACAAGGTGATGAGCATCGTATCCATGTCCAATTCGCATTTTACGTTTCTTTCCCAAGAAATAATTCTAAATGTTTAAGATCGCTTATATGAGTTATTTTAATATTGTCACGATGCCCCTGAATAAGCATAGGTTTATAATTTGATAACTCCATCGCCATTGCCTCATCTGTTACAGTAATATTTTCATTCATTGTTTTTTCAATTGCAGTTAAAAGTTTTCTATATTTAAACATCTGTGGTGTCTGTGCATGCCAAATAAATTCTCTGTCGACGGTTTCTTCTATTTCATTTTCTTTATTTGCCTTTTTCATTGTCTCAAAACAGGGTAACGCCAATACTCCACCAACATCATGGCAATTTAGAACACTAATAAATTGGTCTATTATTGATTTTGTTATGCAAGGTCTTACAGCGTCATGAACTAGAACCCAATCATTATTATCAACTCTATCTTTCAAACCACATAAACCATTATAAACAGATTCACATCGTTCAGTGCCGCCGATTACTGTTATTATTTTTGCATTTCTCGAAATTGGTAATGTTGGCCAATAATGATCTGACTTTGAAATTGCAACGCAAATACTTTCGATATCGTTACGATCAATAAAGTTTTCTATAGTATGTTCAATAATTGTTTTCCCACAAACAGAGATATATTGCTTGGGTATATCGCTCCCCATACGCTGTCCAATTCCAGCAGCTGGGATTACTACCCAATACCTATTACTTTTTGGCATATATCTTAATTCGAATTAGATTGTTGGTCTGCATTATCAATGATTTGATAAAAGGTTTCGCCGTCCTTAATCATTCCCATCTCACTACGCGCAATTTCCTCAATAGCTTCGTGACCCTGCTTAAGATCAAAGACCTCTGCTGTTAACGAAAGATTACGTTCTTTAAGATTCTCATTCTCATTTTTTACTTTTTCAATTTCGTCTTTAAGAAGATTCACTTCAACTAAACTACCATTGCCAGTCCACAAACGATACTGCAATAAAAGTAGTAAAAATACTATTATGACAGTTAGTAATTTCATTGGCGTATCCTAGTTAAATAACGTCACACACTTATGATAAGTTATAAAATACATTTTTTCCGGGATACATTGCTTTCCCATCTAATTCATCTTCTATTTTCATTAGACGATTATATTTTGCTACACGATCTGAACGCGATAACGAACCTGTTTTTATCTGTCCAGTCGAAGTTGCAACAGCAAGATCAGAGATTGTTGTATCTTCCGTCTCCCCAGAACGATGTGAAATAACAGCTGTGTAACCAGCTTCTTTGGCCATATTAATTGCATTAAGGGTTTCTGTAAGAGTTCCTATTTGATTCACTTTTATTAAAATTGAGTTACCAATGCCTTCTTCGATACCTTTACTAAGTATTGATGTATTAGTAACAAAAAGATCATCGCCAACTAATTGGATATTTTTACCAAGAGTTTCTGTTAATAATTTCCATCCTTCCCAATCATCCTCAGCCATACCATCTTCCATTGTTATAATTGGATACTTTTCAAACCATGGTGTTAAGTATTGTAAAAATTCTTGTGAATCCAGTTTTAAATTTTCTGACTCAAGAGTATAAATTCCATCTTTATAAAATTCAGAACTTGCTACATCCAAGCCCAATAAAATATCTTCTCCTGCAATATAACCAGCTTTTGTAATCGCTTCTAAAATTACTTCAATTGCTTCTTCGTTCGATGATAAGTTAGGTGCAAATCCGCCTTCATCGCCAACCGTAGTCCCTAAATCTCGTTTTAATAATACAGATTTAAGTGAATGAAATATTTCTGTTCCATACCTCACGGCCTCCCTCATACTTGTAGCCCCTACTGGCAATATCATAAATTCTTGAAGATCGACACTATTATCTGCGTGTGCGCCCCCATTAATAATATTCATCATAGGTACGGGCATTTTAAATGGACCATTACCACCTAAATATTTATAAAGAGGAAGATTGTTTTCATTTGCTGCTGCGTGAGCTGTTGCCATAGAGACTGCGAGAATTGAATTTGCGCCAAGATTTTCTTTGTTTGAGGTACCATCTAAGTCAATCATCACTTGGTCTATGACTGCTTGTTCCGATACCTCTTTTCCAAATAAAGAAGGAGCGATTAATTTTTGAATGTTATTAACTGCAGTAAGAACGCCCTTCCCCATAAATCTCGAATCATCCATATCACGTAATTCCAATGCCTCACGAATACCTGTTGAAGCGCCAGATGGGACCATTGCACTCCCGGTAGCACCGCTTTCAGTATAGACCTCAGCTTCGATTGTTGGGTTACCTCTCGAATCTAAAACTTCACGGGCAATAATTTTATTGATAACCGACACTTATAAAATCTCCAAACACTAAATTACTTAGTTAATGTTTTTGTTGCTTGATCAATTCCTTTTAATGTTTCTAAAAGTGTTTTCATTTTCTTTAGAGGCCATGAATTAGGCCCATCGCTTAATGCTTTTTCCGGGTTTGGGTGCGTCTCCATAAATAAACCAGATATACCAACAGCAATCGCAGCACGAGCAAGTGCAGGAACAAATTCACGCTGTCCATCTGAAACTTTTCCACCACCGCCTGGCATTTGAACAGAATGAGTTGCATCAAATACTACAGGGGCTCCAGTTTCTTTCATGACAACGAGCGAACGCATGTCTGAAATGAGATAATTATATCCAAAAGAAGCGCCACGTTCACAAACCATAATTTTATCATTACCGGTAGCACGAGCTTTAGCAACAACATGTGTCATATCCCAAGGAGCAAGAAATTGGCCCTTTTTTATATTTACGGGCAATCCTGTTTTAGCAACGGCTCCTATAAAATTAGTTTGTCGGCACAAAAAAGCGGGGGTTTGGAGCACATCAACAACATCTGAAACTTCATTAAGTGGTGTATCTTCATGAACATCAGTTAGAACTGGTACGCCAACTTTTTCTTTCACATCGGATAATATTTTTAAACCTTTTTCAATTCCCGGTCCTCGATAACTATCATGCGAACTACGATTAGCTTTATCAAACGAAGATTTATATATAAAGGGAATCTCCAATTGAGAAGTAAGTTCTTTTAATTGCCCAGCAACATCTATCGATAATTGCTCACTTTCAATAACACACGGTCCAGCAATTAAAAAAAATGGATGCTCAGAACCAACCTCGAAATTACATAGCAGCATTTTTAGGAACCCTTAAGTCAGACTCTTTGTATTTCAAAGCCGCCTCTATAAAACTTGTAAATAGTGGGTGGCCATCTCGAGGCGTCGAAGTAAATTCTGGATGAAACTGACAGCCGACAAACCAAGGATGTTTTGGAATTTCAATAATCTCAACTAATTCTTCATCAACTGAATATCCGGCGATGCTCACCCCCACTGATTCAAGCTTCTCTTTATATTTATTGTTAAATTCATAACGATGGCGATGCCTCTCAACAATATTATCGCTTTTATATAAATCCCTTACTAAACTTCCTTCGATAAGTTTGCAATCTTGTCCGCCTAGTCGCATCGTGCCGCCTAAATCAGAACCTTTACTGCGTTTTTCTTGCGTGCCTTTTGCATCCTGCCATTCCGTAATTAATGCAATAACGGGATGACCTGTATTTTTATTGAACTCAGTACTATCAGAATCTTCAAGTCCAGCAAGATTTCGAGCTATCTCAATTACGGCAACTTGCATACCAAGACATATACCTAAATAAGGTAATCCATTTTCTCTGGCATATTTTACGGTGCTTATCTTTCCTTCAATGCCACGATTACCAAATCCACCCGGAACCAAAATTGCATCAACATTCTGTAAACATTCAGATCCATTTTTCTCAATCTCTTCTGAATCAATATATACAATGTTTATTTTTGTTCGAGTTTTTATTCCCGCATGTATTAGGGCTTCGGAAAGCGATTTATAAGAATCAGCTAATCCAATATATTTACCAACCATAGCTATATTGACTTCATTATCAGAGTTATCAATTGCATCAACAACATTATGCCATTCAATTAAATTGGCTTGCGGTAAATCTAAATTAAATTTTTTAATAACAATCTCATCAAGATTTTGTTCATGTAAAACTTTTGGAATTTTATAAATACTATCTACATCAATTGCTGAAATAATCGCAGACTCTTCAACATTAGTGAATAATGCTATTTTCTTTTTTTCATTTTCCGGAATGATTTGATCAGTACGACAAATAAGGCAATCGGGTTGTATGCCGATAGACCGTAGTTCTTTAACTGAATGTTGAGTTGGTTTTGTTTTAATTTCACCAACAGCAGAAATATAGGGAACCAAAGTTAGATGTATAAATAACGTTCTCTCAGGGCCCAATTCAATTCGTAATTGTCTGATCGCTTCGAGAAAAGGTTGTGATTCAATATCGCCTACCGTACCACCAATTTCAACCATCGCAATATCTGAATTACTAGCGCCTTCCTTAATGCAGCGCTTTATTTCATCGGTAATATGTGGAATTACCTGTACTGTAGCGCCCAGATAATCCCCGCGCCTTTCCTTTTGAATAACATTTTGATAAATAAGTCCGGTCGTAAAATTATTCTTTTTGCGCATCTTTGTTCGAACAAAACGTTCGTAATGGCCAAGATCGAGATCGGTTTCAGTGCCATCTTCTGTGACATAAACCTCGCCATGCTGAAATGGGCTCATTGTTCCCGGGTCAACATTAATATAAGGGTCAAGCTTTAAGAGTGTTACACCTAATCCTCGAGCTTCAAGAATCGCCCCAAGAGACGCCGATGTAATACCTTTCCCAAGCGAGGAAACTACCCCTCCAGTAATAAATATATATCGCGTCATGGAACCATACCATTAAAAAGAGAAATTTTAGGGGGTAATGATTTGCTCGGCCCAGAAGAGCCGACTTTTCGGGTAAAAAGTATCCTAAATAGTTTCATATTCAGGGATATCAATACTATCAGAAT